>JBEEMB010000298.1:0-5027 GCA_041167815.1 Bacteroidota bacterium
GATTCAAGGTTGTGGCGACACGTTGCAGAGCATGCGGTGAACACGAATATCCATGTGCTGGTCAACTATACCCAAGCCATCTTTCATGCAGAAGGCAGAGAAGTCGCCTTTTACCCCTGCCATTGTCCGAGCAAGCACGGTGAAGCGCATGTTATCGGCTGGGTATCTGACATTCCTAAATCGGCAGAAGCGCTGCATGTCGGCATTGCCCACGGAAATGTAGAAGGACTGGGTCGGGATGATGAAGGCAACTATTTCAATATGAAAGCGGCTGACCTACGATCGGCTGGCGTGCATTGTTGGCTGTTGGGTCATATACATGCGCCTTCTCCGGCACCCGGATACGTTGGTCAGGATTTGTTTTTCATGCCCGGCACTCATACGCCTGAGCATGTCAAGCGGACGACGGAGGGTTATGCCTGGTTCATCGAGTATGATGATCATAATAAGCCCCGTTTCGAACGGTTCCGGTCGGGCAATATCCTGTTCAAAAGAGTTGACAGGGAGCTGCATTCACAAACGGACATCGAATCCCTCAGACAAGCACTTGACCTGCCGGAGAAGGCCATCACGGTCTTGGAAATACGGCTGGGCGGAAGGTTGACATCAGAGGAGTTGAAGGAAATAGTCAGCCTGCATGACGCGCTGAAGACTGCATATCTCGATGTCAGTCTTACCTCCGACATTGTCAAACGGATTGATGCAGGTATGATTTCCGCAGAATTCCCCGATGGCACCTATCCACACCGCCTGCTGAGTGAATTATCTGAGCATCCGGAAGATTCACAAGCCCTTCAGCTCGCCTACGACATCATTAAAAGCCTGCAGCCATGAGAATCAACAGCATCAGACTCCATCCTTTTGCCGGTCAGGCAGACCGGACCTTCGCATTCACAGATGCCTTGAACCTGGTGCATGGCGAAAATGAGTTTGGCAAATCGACCCTTTTTCATGCCATCTCTGCTGCGTTATTCATCACGCCAAAGCCTCACAAAAGTTCGGAAGACTACAAGGCCATCCTGCGCAGTATGCCACGCAAGGGCGGTAGCGAGATCCGCGTCACACTGATCTTCGAATCGGAGCGGAAGAAATATGAACTACACAAGACGTGGAGCAAAACGCCGACGCAGTGCACTGTCACGCTCATGGAAGGTGCGACGCAATATACCGGAGACCAGGCGGAGGAACATCTGAACCAGTTATTGTGCCTGAATCGGGCCAGCTGGGAGCATATGCTGTTCATTGAACAGTCTTCCATACATGAGACGATCGCTCAGTTGAGATCGAAGTTAGGTTCATTGGATACTATCCAGTCATTCATGAAAGGCGCTGATCCTTTCGATCGCCAAGGTTTCATCCAGGCGGTACAAAAGCAGTTGAAAGACCTGGAATCCAGGTGGGACGGGACATTGCAGCGACCGGAGAATGGTCGCGGCATCGAAAATCCCTGGCTCAACAGTGTCGGAGACATTCTGAAGGCCTGGTACGAGAAGGAGCAGTTCAGGAACCGGCATCAGCAGATACTGCATGCGGAAACCAGGATTGGTGAGCTTAATCGATCGATCGGAGAACTATCTGCTAAAAAAGAAAGCATCGATGCGTTCATCAGAGATGGCGAACCCCTGCTCAAAGACGCAAACCGATCCATTGAAATCGCCGCTGAAAAGGCCTCCGTGGGGGCACAGGGCAACCTGTGGAAGGACATCCACAAGGATTGGCTGTATGCCGAGGCAACCCTGCCTGCCATGCGGCAGGAATTGTCGAGACTGACCGCTGAGGTATCAACGCTGCAGCATGAGTTGACGAATGCCAACAGGCGCGCGGCGGCCGTTGATATGATGCGGCGGGATGCGGAAGTAAAAAAACTGGTTGAACGCCGTAAGGATCAACAGCAGATACTTGAGGGTATGACCGAGGTCCCGGAGGATATCATCGATGAAGTGAACGCATGCGAGAAATCCATTCGCGATGCCAGACTCCGATTGGAAGCCCAGCGATTGAAGGCCACCCTCGAATCTGATGTCGAATTAAAGGTCTCTGCAACGGTTGACGGAAAAGCGGCACAGGAGTTCCTTGTACGTCCCGGGATTTCCGAAACCATCTCCAGCTCGGGGTCCTTCTCGCTCAGTCATGGTTCCTTACATCTTCGTGTGGTTAGTGGAAATGTCGATGTCGATGAACTCGAGCACACCATCTTCAGTCATGAGCTTATGATCAACGAACGATGCAAGGCTTATGGAGCGGCAGACATCGATGCGCTCAGAAAAAAACGGGCCGATATGTTGAAGGTTCGAGAAGATATAAAGGGCACGGAACGCGATCTCAAGTCCCAGCTGGGTGGGAAGGACCTTGCACTATGGAATCAAGAGGTGGAAGCGTTGGCTCAGATTCCCGCCACCCGCGATAGCAACGTCATCCAGGATGAGTTGAACGTTAGAAATCCAAGGGTTGCCACGCTGGGTGTGGAGATCAAAGGTCTGGTGGATAAGACATCCCAATGGCAGAAAGATCATGTCACGCCTGAGGAGCTCATGGATAAGGTCGTTGACCTTCGCACCCACTGGAAAAAGCTGGCAGATGAGGCAACTGCGCTGAAGCCCCTCCCGGAGGGATTTCAGTATCCGGCGCAGTTCATCGATGCATTACAGCAACACCAGCGCCAGCGAGACGCACTTCAGGGAGAATTGACCAGGTTGAAGGAAGAAAGGGGTAATCTGCAGGGGGGGCTTGACAAGGAGGAGTTCAGCGCCGAGGAACTGTCTGAGAAAATGCAATCCGCGGAGTCGAGACACCAGCATGTCCTGACCCAGGCACAATCCCTGCGCAGGATTCTTGCCACCCATGAACTCATTGAACAGGAAAAGCAGGAAAATCCTTTTGAAAAGGTCGGGCAACGCATCGTGGAATTGCTGGGTCGGCTTAGCGGCGGAAAGTATTCTATGGTTGATTTCCATCAGAACCTGCCCGAGAAGATCGGCAATGATGACATAAGCCTGGAGGCCGACCTCTTAAGCAAGGGGATGAAGGGATCGCTGGCCCTGGCGGTCAGACTGGCGTACGCTGAAGTATATCTTGCAGACATGGATGGATTCCTGATGCTCGATGATCCCTTCACCGAGCTCGATCCTGAGCGGCGACGTTTTGCCGCATCACTACTGAAAGAGATGGCCGGCGAAAAACAGGTTGTACTTTTCACCTGTCATCCGGAACATGCGGAGATGATGGAGGAGATGTCTGCGGTGCCGGTCATGATTTCATAGGACGATACACTCGGATGCGGGTCTACATCAATTTAACCGAGATGCATCTTGTTCAAGATGAAAAAACGTGCAAATTTAATATCAAATATTAAATTTGCACGTAATGATACGGCGGCGATTACAATCCATTCTGCAACAGGCACTTACCATTCACCCTGCGGTCGCCCTACTGGGGCCACGTCAGGTTGGAAAGACGACCCTGGCCTTCCAGATTAGCAATGAAGCACCTGCGTATTATCTGGATATGGAGCGATCGGTGGATATGGCCAGGATCTCGGATTTCGAGGGGTTTTATACGTTGCATGGTGATCGACTCCTGATCATTGACGAGATACAGCGAAAGCCTGATTTGTTTCAGGAGCTGAGGGGCGTCATTGATGCCAAGCGAAGGGAGGGCAGGAAATCAGGGTTATTTCTGTTGCTGGGTTCGGCCAGTAACGAACTCCTCGCTCAGAGCAGTGAATCCCTTGCCGGTCGCATTCGTTACATGGAACTGCATCCGGTCGACTTGCTCGAATTGGAACAAGTTTCCGACGAGTCAGTTATGCGGCTTTGGCTTAGGGGCGGCTTTCCGGAGAGCCTGCTTTCGAACGATGATAGCCAAAGTATTGGCTGGCGTGAGGCTTTTATAAGAACCTATCTTGAAAGGGATATCCCTCAGTTGGGCCCCAGGGTACCGGCCACCACGCTCGCCCGCCTGTGGACCATGCTTGCGCATCAGCAAGGAGCCACCTTGAACCTCTCACAACTGGCGCGCAGCATTGATATGTCGGTGCCGACCGTGACCCGGTATATAGACCTGATGTCCGATCTGTTCCTGGTGCGCAGGCTGCAGCCTTTTGCCTTCAACATCGGCAAACGATTGGTGAAGACGCCGAAGGTCTATCTCCGTGACAGCGGAATTGCCCATGCCCTCTTGCGGATACACAGTCCCGAAGAACTCCTGGGTCATCCGGCCTGCGGCGGCAGCTGGGAGGGATTTGTATTGTCGAATCTATTATCGGTTTGTCCATCGCATGTGCAGCCATTTTTTTATCGTACAGCTACCGGCGATGAAATAGACCTGGTACTCGACATTGCAGGCAACAAGCGATGGGCTATCGAAATCAAGCGGGGCAATATTCCATCCTTATCAAAGGGCTTCTATCGCGCCTGTGAAGATATCAGGGCGGATGAGCGATTCGTCGTTCACGGAGGTTCTCATGCTTTCCCTCTTCCCGAAGGAGTAATGGCACTCCCCGTTTCATCAATGATGCAAAGAGTCTTGTCGGCCTAGTTCAGAACTCAGGAGAGGTCAAAAAAGCCCAAGTTATCAATCTTCATTGATGCATGCTCACAAGCTTGGGATTTCCAGAGGGCGCGCTCATCGATGATAATTTTGTGTCAACAAACTAAGACACATGCACGACGCCCTTGCCCAATCAGAAATGACCATGCCTCAGGGCATGACCCACGAATTGTTTGTGGCCGACCGCGAATTCCATGAACATGACACCGCCGGATTTCAGATTCCTGTCCCATTCTGGGACCCGGACACCGACATGGTCGAAACGATCGTGTTGCAGCACACGGTTCATTCTCGAACCCGGGCGGCCCAGCGCTGCATCGACCTTCAGCGGATAGATACCGTGATGGTGTATGGGGAAACGGTTTACAAACAAGGGATGGTTTTCATGTATCTTGGTAAGGACCAGGTGCCAGAACACCTCGCACGGCATCGCGACAAATACGCCAATACGGTTGTTGTATTGTCGGGCGATTCGAACC
>JBEEMB010000202.1:0-2938 GCA_041167815.1 Bacteroidota bacterium
AAGCGTTTCACGCTCTTCATGGTCGCAGATGCCGGCTGGGATGCAGAGATGGCCGCCAATACGAAATACTTCCCCACCTCAACCACCGACAGCACCACTTTCGCCACAGGATGGAACATCGTACGTGATTTCGCTGTCGATACCCTGCTGGAGCCGGGCAAACTTCCGGATACCGTCACTTCCAAATTCGGTGCACGCATACCCATCAACAAGGCAGCGATCCGCTCTACCATCAAAACCAGCAACGGCTACGTGTATGTGATGGATGCCCTGCCAGTGGCTCCCCTCCAGCGTTTCCAGCCCCGCATCATAGAAGCGGAAAGATATCAGGCTGCCAGTCATGATCGACGCTCCAACACTTTTTTCAGGGATAGGTACAATGATGTGCTGCGGACCAACTACAGCGACGTATTGGTGCTGAACCATGGCATTGCCCTCTTCAACCTCCGGTATGATCTTTCAGAGATGCCTGCCGTGAAATACAAGGCTTACTGGATCGCGGTCAATGATTTCCAAACGGCTGCCTACACACAGCGTCTCGGTATCGGCTCGCCATTGTCCACGCTGCTGCCATACACCAATGTGGCTGCCAATGTGAAGACGGAAGTGTATCTCGGTGAGTTCACCATGCCGCGCTACTTCCCGGTATTGTCTTTGTTCCTGACGGCGGCCAATAGTACAGCCAACGCCGCCAACCCGCTCGTCTGCGATTATATCAAACTCGTTCCCGGTCTCTAAGCCCTTACCACATGACAAGTAAAGACATGAAACATATCAAATCGGCGCTAGTATTTTGCTGCCTGATTGCGGGCAGTTCGCTGCAGGCGCAGGTAAAGCCGAATGACAACCGGGTTGGAACGAACAGTTCCAGAAAGGCGCTCGCTCATACGGTCACCGGCAAAGTGTTGGATGAAGCCACAGGAAAACCGGTGGCGGGTGTCAATATTACCTTCGGTACCTTGTCGGCTGACCTCACAGATGATCAGGGTGCTTTCACCATCGCCGTACGCGAAGGGGATGTGGACCTCCAGGTAGCGGGACCCGGTTACGAACCCCGGACCATATCCGTGAAAGGGCGGAAAAACATAGAGATCCGATTGATTCCCGAGTCTGGATTATCATTCCAACAGCCGGCTGTCATGCATTACGACCGGGTGGCCAGACGTCAGCAATCCGCTTCCATCGGTTCTTTCAACGTGAATGGAAACTGGTCAAGACCTTTCGAATCTGTGGATGAACTCCTGCAGGGCCAGGTGGCGGGATTGCAATCGATCCGTCGTTCCGGTGCAACATCCAAGGGCGCACAACTCACGCTGCGTGGTTACCAGTCGCTGCTCACTACCCAGACACCGCTGATCATTGTAGACGGCATGCCTTATGATGCCAATGACTACGGTTACAGTTTGATGGGTAACAATGTCACCAATCCGTTGTCGATGATTCATCCTCAGGACATCGATCATGTCACCGTCCTGCGCGATGCCAGTGCAGAATATGGTACAAAAGGAGCAAATGGTGCGATCATCATCACTACATCCCGCGCCAAGCGTCAGGCTACCAACATTGATTTTGGTGTCTACGGCGCCTATAACCAGCGTCCGGAGTCCCTGCCGATGATGGATGCCGCACAGTATCGGGTGTATCTGAACGAACAACTGCTCAGCCGCGGGCACAGCAGCGCGACCATCGCCCAGCTGCCTTATATGATGGACGATTCATTGTCAAATCCCCAGTATTTCCGGTATCATAACAATACCGCCTGGCAGGATCAGGTACTGCGCAACAGCCTCAGCCAGAACTATTTCCTCAAAGTAACCGGCGGCGACAACATCGCCACCTATGCCCTCAGCATCGGCTTCACCGGTATGCAGGGCGTAATGCGCAGCAACGATATCTCCAGGTATAATACCCGCTTCAATGCGGCCTTCAATTTCACCAGAAAGCTGACCGGACAGGCCAACCTCGCCTTCACCTCCAACGAGCAGGATATCCACACACAGGGCATCGACTACAAGACATCCCCGTTGTTGCTTTCCCTGATGAAGTCTCCGCTGCTCCGGCCCAATGAAGTGAATGAAAAGGGCGTACAGTCGCCCAACCTGGAGGATACCGATGTCTTCGGCTTCAGCAACCCCAGCATACTCGCCGGTCGCACCACCCAGGGCATCGCCAAGAACTATCGCTTCACCGGTTCCTATCGTTTCGACTACGAAATTTCCAATTCCCTCAAGGCTTATGCCATGGCGGGGGTGTTATTTGACAAGCAGCGGGAGAACCTCTTTGTTCCACGTAAAGGCGTAGCGGATGATACGCTCGATAATGCCATTGCCGAAAGCCGCCTCGGCACCCAGGTCAGAAGGCTTTACAGCACTTATTTCGATGCCGGTCTGGCCTATGAAAAAGTAAATGCCGGGTCGAACAGACTGTCGGCCCGCCTGGGACAGCGTTATCAGGTCAACCGCTTCGAACAGGATTATACACTGGGATATAATTCCGCAACAGATGAGCTGATCAGCATCCAGAACGGTGTGAGTGCCCTGAAGCGCACAGGTGGTACCATCCAGGAATGGAACTGGGCCAACACCTACTTCATGGCGGAATATGGCTACAAGGATCGCTTCATCGTCACGCTCCGCGCGGCCATGGATGGCTCTTCACGCTTTGGGAAGGAAACGGTGGAAGGACTGAACATCAGTGGTGTTCGTTATGCACTCATGCCATCGCTTGGTGTTGCTTGGATCGCCTCTTCAAGTCCGGGATTCAAGGGTGATTTCATCAATCTCTTGAAGTTCCGTGGAACCATCAGCCGAGTGGGTAATGATGATATTGGAAACTATACCTCCCGCCTGACCTACGGTTCACAGAACCTGCTGGGCATGCAGGGTATCGTCCGCTCCGGTATTCCGAACCCCGCCATTCAGTGGGAAACAGGTACCAG
>JBEEMB010000271.1:0-5176 GCA_041167815.1 Bacteroidota bacterium
TATCCGGCTTTGATCAGTCCGTCCAGCGTTACATTTTTCAATTCTTTCATCACCCTGACCGCATTCACCCCCCGAAAATTCTCACCATCCGGCGCCATGTATGGCGGATAGGCGCTGCGGGCGGGACTCATCTCTCCGGCAGCGGTGAACGGTGTCGAGTTGCAGTTCTGTATCCAACCGTTTATCGGGTTGATGAGTTTGACAGTGGCATCGGCCTCGTGCAGTCCTTTCCATTCGGTCGCGCGGATGCTACCATCTACGGAACGACCCCAGTCGAAGGCCGTGTCCCTGACAGGCATATAGTTTCCATGCCAATAGGCGATGTTCCCGTACCGATCTGCAAATACGGTGTTGTTGGAGGTGTTCCCGCGGAGTTCCATTACCTTTTTGTAGTCATCCAGGCCACGGGCCTTCGTACGCAGCCAGCTTTGGATCAGACTATTCATCGCCCGGTTATAAGATCTGACACTGAGCCAGGTGTTTTCATCCTCGCGGCCCAGCACGGGGCCGTGATGGGTGGCGTATGTTGTGAATACCCGACTGCGGATGCCTTCCCCTGTCAGATATCGAATCTCGATCGGTTTTACGGTTACAGGCCGATCCGCTCCTTCATAACGATAGAAGATCTTCCCATCGCGTCGCAGGATCTTCTCCCGATAAACATCCGACACATCGGCATTGCTGGAGGTATGCATCCATCCGCAGTATTCGTTGAACCCCTGGTATATGAAAAACTGTCCCCAGGTGACGGCTCCATAGGCATGCAATCCTTCTTCGCTGACCATCTGCACTTCCGGTCTGAAGTAAAAAGTGGTGTGTGGATTGATATACAGCATCGCCCGTCCGCTGGCTGACCGTGAGGGGGCGATGGCAAACCCGTTGGAGCCCAGGGTTTCCTTCCGGGCCTGTTGTTCGAGTAAAGCTGCGGCCGCTAAGGGTTGACCGGTATGGAAGGCCTTTACATCCTGAGCACTCAGGTTGCCGGTGCTGATGGCACCGATGCTGCCGTCGGTCCACATCAACGGGTACCAGGCTTTGAAGTTGTTCAACAGTTTGGGTCTCACTTCGGGGTGTGACTTCAGATAAAAGTTGATGCCATCCGCCCAGGCATCCAGGAGGGCGCGCAGCCAGGCCGGACTTTTCCTGTAATCTTCAACGGCCTCTGCCGAGTCGATGATCTGTCGGATGTACAGGTCCTTCCAGATGTCGCCTTCGCCGTTCACTTCTGCCAGTCGTCCCAGCTTCTCGATATAATTCATTTCGACTCTTGGAAAATCATCTTCACATTGCGCGTATATCAGTCCGAATACCGCATCAGCATCCGATTTTCCGTATACATGCGGAATTCCCCAGTGATCGCGAATGATTTCAACCCGTGCACTATGTTCTTTCCAACGTTTTACATCGTTGTCCGACTGAGCTTCAGCCAGCAGAGGTAAGCACGTCAGCACCATGATCAGATGTTGCAGGAGTCGGCGTAGGACCCCACCTTTGCGTATGTCTTCCATTGAATTTGTTGTCTTTTCCGAAGATAAGTCAAAGCCGCCGTCGATGGCGGTATCCCATTGGCGGAGTATTCAATTCGGAGCAAGATCTGTTGGACTCTACGTTCCGGATTCAATTTCCGTGAAAGCGGTATATGAAGCAGCAAGGGATCGGGGCGATGATGTGTTGTTTCCATATTGGGCGCATCTTTGGCCGTCTTCGCTCGCGATGTGTGAAATGTTGGCGGAAGCTCCGTGGATCATTCGGGGGTTTCGCGTACTGGAACTGGCGGCAGGCCTGGGTTTGCCCTCACTTTTTGTGTATGGTATGGCGGCATCCGTTTGTTGTTCCGACCGCTCATCGGAAGCGATGGCGCTCGTGAAAGCCTCGGCCAACCGCAATGGGATGGTCGAATTTGAGACCATGGTGATCGACTGGAATGATCTGCCAGCCTATCTGCCTTATGATGTGGTACTCCTGAGCGATGTGAACTACGATCCGGAAGACCTTCCCGCGTTGCGAACGCTGTTCGATCAATTACTCGCTGCCGGCATACGGATGGTATTGTCCACCCCGGAGCGTATTGTGGCCACGGACTTATTGAATCACCTCATGCCTTTTGTACGACTCAGGCGACAATATGAACCTGAGCCGGGCCGGATTGTACATGTCTTTTGTCTGGCTCAATCCGAGGATGGTTTCACCAGCAATCGGTGAAACCGTTCCAATTCCTGCCGCTCTGTTGCTGTCAATGGTTCCATCTTTTCAATCTTCAGCTGCAGCACCTTCACCATACGATGTTCAGGGTATCGCTCCAGTATCTCCCTGATCAATCTTGCCGCAGATTCATCTTTCTCGTAGATGGGTGAATGCGTAGGTGCTTCAGACTTGAAACGCTGGGGTTTCTTCCGGATTTCTGCCGCAAGGGTCGCTTTTTGTGCATCGGTTGCCGCCGGCACCCGCTCCACTTTTCCAAGTAAACCCTCCATCTGTTTGCGGCTCAATCCGCCCAGGTCGTGGTATTGACGATGCAATCCCTTCAGGAATGCGTTGTCAGGATAATGGTCAATCGCCAGTAGGATAACGTCGTTGATGACATCCACATCAGGTTTCTTTCGATACATGATTCTTTCGTTTACATGCCAGTGTATTACGAAGCGCCACGCAGGACTTCCAGCGGTGGGCGATTCACGACTTGCCGACTGTTCGCCATTCCAATCAGCACGGTGAGCAGGCAAACGCCTGAGAAAACCCCGAAGATGGGCAGCCATTGCGGGCGGAATGCGGTCTCGAATACCTGCTCCGCCAGTATCCAGCTGCCACCCATGGCCAACAGGATACCGGTGGTGGCAGCCAGAGCTCCGAGCATGAAATATTCGATGGCTGTGATGGCCAGGATTTGCTTCCGGCTGGCTCCGATGGTGCGTAACAGCACCGATTCGCGCATTCGTTGGAATTTGCTGATGAGGACAGAGGCGATGAGCACCACGATCCCGGTGGCCATGCAATAGAGGGCCATGAAACGAATGACGAAACCAATCTTATCAAGCAGGGTCGAAACGATATCGAGGACCAGTCCCAGGTCGATGATCGAGACGTTGGGAAAAGACCGGACCACGGCCTGCTGATATCTGGCGGAATGTTCCTGTGATTCAACGCGGCTGACCAACACATGGAATTTCGGAGCTTTCTCCAGCACCCCGCTGGGGAACAGCACCAGAAAATTTGTTTGGATCCGGTTCCATTCCACCTGACGAAAGCTACCGATGATCGTGGCCAAAGGAGCCCCTTGCACGTCAAATGTGAGTGTGTCCCCGATCTGAAGGCCGTTTCTCTTTGCCATCCCTTCTTCTACAGAAACACTGGGCAGCGTTTTCCGATCTTTCCAGATGCCCGTCCATGATCCCTTGGTGATTCGCTCTGAAGCCAACAGTGTATCGCGATATGTCACCCGGTATTCCCGATTGAACAGCCAGGGACGCATCGGCAGGGTTGAATCCTTGCGCAGACGCTCTATGTTGATGCTGTTCACCGATGTCAGTCGCATGGTGACGATGGGTACCGTACCGGATACATCCAGCCCCTCCCGTTTGGAGATGGCCACAATGGAATCCCGTTGCGACTCCTGGATATCGAATACCACGATATTCGGCTGTGCCCCGGAGGTGGAAAGTCGAACCCTGTCCAATAGAATGGTTTGAATGAAAAGCACCGTACAGAGCAAGGCGGTACCCAAACCAATGGACATCAACAGTACCAGGGTCTGGTTCTGAGGCCGGTACAAATTAGCCAGTCCTTGTCGCCAGACATAAGACCAGCCGGAAGGGAAAAACCGCTTCACTGTCCACATCAGTCCTTGCGCAAAACCTGCAAGGATCAGGAAAGATATTACAACAGCCAGCGTGAAGAACAATGAGGGCAGCGCTTGCCTGATCTGCAGAAAACTGAAGCCCCAGATAAAGGCCAGCATCAGCAAGTAAACGATCGCGCTGGTTTTACGATCGCCCTTGTTGGTCTGGAAATCCATTCTTAAAGTATTCAACGGCGAGATGCGACGGATGGAGAGTAACGGCGCCAGCGCAAAAAGCAATGAAATAATCATACCCAGACCGATCCCGGAACCGATGGCCTGCCAGGAGATTCTGGCTTCCACACTTACAGGCAGGATATCCTTCAATAACTCGGGCAGGTACCATTGAAGTGCCGATCCAATGAATGCCCCCACCATCGAACCCAATCCTCCAAATGCCAGGATCTGGAAAAGGTAAATAAGGAAGGCCTGTCTGGACGTCGCCCCCAGGCAACGCAGGATGGCGATCGTACCGATCTTTTCGCGGATATAGACATGTATCGCACTGGCTACTCCGATGCAGCCCAAGAGTAATGCAACAAATCCTATGAGCGACAGAAACCGGCCTACATCCCGGAAAGAGCGGGAAGTCTGCTCCTGCTGTCGCTCGATGGTGGTGAGCTCATAACCTGCCGATTCGATACGATCTTCGATGTGTTCCACCAGCGCTGCCACATCTGTTTTTCCATCAAATTTGATATACCGCGTATGGTTGATGCGACTGCCGAATTGTTCCAGTCCGGTGCCTGACAGATATTGCATCGGCATAAATATGACAGGAGCCACCGCACTCGTCAGTCCCGTCTGTCCCGGGGCCGATTCAAGCATGCCGGCGATTCTGAAGACGGTCATGCCCAGTTGAACGCTGTCACCCACCTTTCCGTCGAACTGTAGCAGCAGACCCTTGTCTACCAGGATTTCCTGACGATTCCGGAAGGTTTCACCAGCTGTCCTTGGGATGGTCTTCAGCTGTCCATAAAACGGATAGCCTCCCTCCAGTGCACGGATCTGCACCAATCTTGCCCCTCCGGATTTCAGAAAAAGGGCCATCGAAGGGAAACTCTTCTGGGCCGCCCTCCGATCACCCAGCGAATCAGCCAGTTTGGAGATCGTTTCAGAGAAGGGTTTATTGCCGGATATGACGAGGTCGGCACCCACCAGTTCTGCAGCCTGCCGCTCTATCTCGGTACGTAGACTATCGCTCAGTGACTGCACCGAAACAAGCGCTGCTATGCCAAGGATGATGGAGGATATGAAAAGGAAGAGTCTTGATCGGTTACGGCGACTGTCGCGCCATGCCATATTGATCAGCCAAGTCACCGACGGACCTGACTGTTTTGG
>JBEEMB010000322.1:0-2903 GCA_041167815.1 Bacteroidota bacterium
ATACCAATGGGGTGGTGGTACAAAACCCACTTTAACCATAATGGTTTATCAACAAAAAAGGGAGGCATCGCCTCCCTTTTTTTATATCTGTCATAATGCTAATGTAAAATGACAGTGCTGACAGATTTAATCATCATGGATACATCAGATATTTTTTCCGAATGGCCTTGAAAGCCGTCAACCCCGGCTCCCAACTCTTTCTGATATCTGCCTCAGAAACACCTTCCCGCATCTGTCGCATCAACGTGTCATTGCCCGCCAACTTGTTGAAAAAAGAGGCCTTGGGATCGCCGGATTTTGGAAGGATGAAGAATTTGTCCTTATCTGGGAAAAGTCGATATGCTTCCAGTAAATGGGACAGTTGCAGTCCGCCGTTGACTTTCTTTCTTACCGCCTCGGGAGCATCCGCCAGGTTCCAACCGTAACACAACTGATCTTTCAATTTTGGATTGGCGGCGCCGGGCATCGCCTTCGGCGTGAATGCATGAAGATTCGACGGCAGAGAGGGATGGCCGAACACCTGGAAAGGGGTCTTGGTACCCCGACCCTCACTCAATACCGTTCCTTCGAAGAAACAGGTGGAGGGATACCAGTAGATGGATGACATGTCCGGCAGGTTGGGAGAGGGGGCGACCGGCAGTTTATACACGCTGTTATGCGTGTACTGTGCGCAGGGTATGACCCGCATCGCCTCCGTACGTTGGGGCTTTCCGTCCTTAAGCGCCGACATGGCCGCTGCAGAAAGCCATGCCTCGCCCACAAGCATTTTGGCATATTCTCCCATCGTCATGCCATACACCACCGGTACAGGCTGCATCCCGATGAAAGAGGAGAATTCGCGTTCCAGCACCGGACCATCCACATAATGTCCGTTCGGATTCGGACGGTCAAGGATCAACAAAGGACGATGATGAATGAACGCGGACTCCATGAACTCCTGCAAAGAGGAGATATAGGTGTAGAATCTGGTACCGACGTCCTGAATGTCGAAGATCAAGACATCGATTTCTCGGAGGTCTTCTTCGGAGGGCCTTCGTTTACTGCCGTAGAGGGAAATGACCGGAATACCGGTTTGCTCATCCACATAATTACCCACTTTGGCTCCGGCATCAGCAGTACCGCGGAATCCATGTTCCGGACCAAAGATGGCACTGATTTTAACACCCAGGCTGCGAAGCGTGTCCACCAGATGGGTGCCATTGCTGAGCCTTGATGTATGGTTGGAAAAAATGCCCACACGCTGACCCTTCAGCGCAGGGAGATATTGATCCAATCGGTCGGCGCCAGGTTTCGGTGATTGTGCGCTGCCGGATGCTCCGAAAGTGAGTGTAGTCAGGAGAATTAAAAAGAAAGATCTCATGTTCATGTCCAAAATTTTTATCGTTTAATCCCACAGATTCAGGGTACCTTTGACAGGTAAACAAAAGCAATTTCTTTCGCACTTGCATCCGGTCTGTCGATTCCGTACCCCGGCGACGGCATACAGCGCCAAGGAATCGCATCAGCAAAGTAAAACAAAATCACCATGGAAGTAAAAACCGGAGACAAGGTACGCGTTCACTATTCCGGACGCTTGCTGGACGGAACGCTTTTCGACTCCTCCGAAGGCCGCGAACCGTTGGAATTCACCGTTGGCGCAGGACAAATGATCAAAGGTTTCGATGCAGGCGTACAAGGCATGCGTGTCGGAGACCGCAAAACCATCCAGATACCACCGGAAGAAGCATATGGACATCGGGATGAAGAAGCCATCATCGAGTTCCCTTCAGAAAATGTCCCTTCAGATCTCACCCTCGAGCCGGGGATGCAACTTACCCTCCGCAACCAGTATGGCCAACCCGTCCCGGTGGTAGTATTGGAAGTAAAGGCAGACGTGGTGATCATGGATGCCAACCACATGCTGGCAGGACAGGAACTCGTGTTCGATGTTGAAATCGTGGAAATCGTGGGAGGCACGCCCCTCATCATCACCCCCTGATCAAACCCTCTTCCAATAGGCAACGGCCGACTCATTTCCTCCGGAATGTGAGTCGGCCGTTGTTGTTTGTTGGTTGATCAACGACGCCTCAGCCACCAGCCCAGCCATAGTCCCAGGGCCAGCCACATGACCACCGCATCGATCAGGTCCGCACGGATATTCCCGGCCGGATACCAAATATGAGAGGTGTAGGGGAAGTTCATGAAACCGGAAAGTCCAATGACCAGACTGCCCAGCAGGATGTCCATCAATCCCGGATTCGCCATTTTCCCGAGCAACCAGATGACCAGGGCAACCATCAGGATGTTGATAAGCAATCCGCGTATCATCGGTGTGGACATGTCGCCAGAACGTTCCGCGTAATATGACAACCTGGCCCATGGCTTTCCCTCACAGGCTTCCGCAAAACTGGCATAGTCATCCATAGAAGCGCCTTCCGGCAACATCGGTAACAGGTAATGACCAGGGGCCAGCTCCTGCGCCTTCAAATAAGCCAAGATCGAATCCTGTTTGGGGGTGTGCTGTTCCGCTCCTTTGTGCAAATTCAGGATGGTGTGGGAGAGGAACTGCCAGAAAAAGAGGATGATCCCGCCCACAATGGAACCGATGATTGTTTTTTTCATATTGGGTTGTTTATCTAAACATAAAATAAATCACAAATATCATACACAAAAGGCCAACGCGGTGAAACCTGTAATTTGTCTCATCTTTGTGCCATGAACGATCCCAAGCCTTCTATTGCCGAGCGTTTCATGAAATATGTAAGGATCGATACCCAGAGTGATCCGCATAGTGACGCCCAGCCTTCCACTGAAAAACAAAAAGATCTGTCGCGACTGCTCGTCCATGAGCTCCATGAGATGGGCGTGACAGACGCCGAATTGGACGAATCAGGTTACGTATATGCAACGATACCTTCAACCGT
>JBEEMB010000017.1:0-4090 GCA_041167815.1 Bacteroidota bacterium
CCAATGGTCGTCTCTCCCAATTTCACGCCATCAACACTGTTGGCGAAGAGCGATATGACATATCCCGACAACGGAGCAGCGGGCAGTTGGTAGGCCAGTTCCACGGAGTTGACATATTTAAGTCCAGGCAGTTCAAAGGTCAACGTGCCGGCAGCACCATTGATGATGGCCACCTTGTTGCCACCCATTTCACCCATCGTGATGCCTGTGCGGGCATTGGCGGCTTCAACAGACAAGAGCGGGGCTCTCAGGGTGAGCACACCCACGCCGCTCTGCGGACGCAGACCAGCTCCGCCTCGATCGGTATAGGTAGCCGTGATCTGCATCATATTGCTCCGACCCATGTCCTTATCCGTCGGAGTGATAGATCCCTTCTCAGGTAAGGAAGGCGCCGCCTTCTTGTTGAGGCCGAGGATCCAGTCGACGATCATCTCCGCATCGGAAGCCTTCAGGTCCGGATGTGCCGACATGGCCGCTTCACCCCAGACGCCACCGCCACCTTTGAGGATTTTTCCGGTGAGATAGGTCTTGGCCTTCGGATCATTTTCATAGCGGGCAGCAACTGACTGATATGAAGGACCAATTGATTTTTCAGCTTCTTTGTGACAGGCCTTACAATCGAGCGTCGCCGCCAGATTCTTGCCTTCCATCGCAGCCGTGATCACTTGATGACCAACCACCTGGGTACGGTCCGGACCACTCAGATAGTCAACTTTCACATACACCGATTTCCGGTCGATATTCCCCTTTTCCGTGCTGCCGTCTTCCCGGTCATTCACTGTGACAGCATAGGGAACAGGTACGCCCGGCAGATAGAACGGTGTTTCTTCCAGTGCCTTGACCGTTACTTCCGGCTCTTCATTGCCGGCATAAACCTTCAGCACCTGGCTTTTTTGCACAGCACCCTTGTTGTCCTTCACTTCCACGAAGATGGCGTACTCCCCGGCCTTGGTGAACGTAAAGGAAGCCTCAGGCTTGGTGGACGCCTTCACCATCGATCCGAAATGGAAAACATAACTCAGCGGATCCTTGTCGGAATCATAAGAACCTTCCGCACTGGCCTTGACGGTAAAGGGTAATGCTCCGGTGCGCTTTGAAATGCTCAGACTCGCCTTGGGGGCGCGGTTTCCGGGATTATAATCGATGCGAGACAGACCGGCATCCTTGTTCTTGGAGAACCAGCCGGATCCATATTCGAGGACATAAAAACGGCCATCGGGACCAACTTCAAAATCGATGGGACTGAAGAATTTGGTGCCCGGCATGAAGGGCTCCATCTTTTCGTAATCCCCTTTGGCATCCATGCTAACCATCTTCACCCATCCGCGGATCCATTCGTAGAACACCAGCTTTCCGTTGTAATAATCCGGATAACGGGTCGCCTTGGGATACATGTCAGTGTAATATACCGGACCCGCCATCGCATTGCGTCCACCTGTGCCCACTTCAGGGAACTCAGGAGAGGCTGCGTAAGGATAATAAATGAAAGCGGGACTGACGGGAGGAAGCTCGGTCAGACCGGTATTATTCTTGGACAAATTCAGCGGCTTGGCCGGATCGTAATAAGGTCCCGAAACGCCGGTTTCGTAGTTGAATTGACGATAGGGATAGTTGTTGCCCACAAACAGCGGCCATCCAAAATAGCCAGCCTTCTTCGCCTGGTTCAGCTCATCATATCCGCGGGATCCGCGGGCAGAATCGTTGTCACGGGCATCCGGTCCCACATCGCCCCAATAGAGATATCCGGTCCTTTTATCCACCGAGAGACGATAGGAATTTCGGGTACCCATCGCATAGATCTCGGGGCGGGTCTTCGGCGTACCGGGTGGGAAGAGATTACCCTCAGGGATGGAATAGCTCCCATCCTCATTGACCACGATGCGGACGACTTTACCGCGGAGGTCGTTGGTGTTGGAGGAACTCCGGCGGGCATCATATTGTTCGAAACCCGGGCGGTTATCCATCGGACCGTAACCATCCAGTTTATATTTGGAATCCGGTTGATTGAAGGGCGTTGCATTGTCACCCGTAGAGAGGAAGAGCTCCCGCCCCTTGCCGAACGACAACGATCCGCCGGTGTGACAACAGATCTTGCGGGTCGATCCGACATCCAGGATCTTTTTTTCAGTTTTCAGGTCCAACACCCCGTCTTTGAACAGAAAACGGGAAACCCGGTTGACGGCAGTGTCTGCCACAGCATAATACATGTAGACATAATGGTTCTTGGCGAAATCCGGATCGGCAGTGATGCCCATCAGTCCTTCCTCCGCATTGACGCCGGGCACTCCTGATTTGTGATAGAGGTCGAACTTCGCGACCTGCTTGACTTTTTTAGTGGCGTTGTTGTAATACATCACTTCCCCTTTGCGCTGGGTGACCAGCACGTCCAGGTTGGGGAGGATGGCCATCTCGGTAGGTTCATCGAACTCACCGGATACCAGTTGCGTCTTGGAGAATCGGTCTTCATCGGGAACGTTCTGTGTACGGGCCTTTTTGTAATCCGGCTTTTTCCCGTCGCCGATGGCATACTTGATGCCTCCCAGGATATGTTGAAGCAACAGGGGTTCAGAGAAGGATTCGTTGGTATGACCGAGCTCGGTATAGAAAGCCCGACCTCCATCATATTCATGATACCAAGCCATGGGATGATTGTCGCCGTTCTGTCCGCCCTCGTAAGATTTCTCATCGATGCTGATCAGCACATTGACCCCTTCCGGTGCCTTTCTGAAATTGTACCACTCATCCGCCCGCTCCCAGATATCCGGCAGGTGGGAAGTGCTGATATGCGATTTGTCCTTCACAACCAGCTTGGCTTTCTGGATTCTAGGGTGACTCTTGAAATAGGCACCCACCAGTTTGCCATACCACGGCCAGAAATATTCGCAGTCCGTTGCGGCATGGATACCAACGAAACCACCTCCCGACTGGATATACCTTTCGAAGGCCGCCTGCTGAACATGGTTCAGCACATCTCCTGTGGCGCTGAGGAAGACCACGGCATTGTACTTAGACAGGTTGGCATCCTGGAAAACAGCGGCATCCTCCGTGGTATCCACTGCAAAGCCGTTGGCCGCGCCCATATCCATCAGGGCTTTCTTTCCGAGGGGGATGGAACCGTGACGGAAGCCGGCAGTTTTTGAAAATACCAGGATCTTCGACTGGGCGATGGTTTCGCCAGTGAGTCCCAGCAGGGCCGTCAGGAGCAGGCCCAGCACACTGATTCTTTTTAACATGGACATTTTGCTTTTGAAATGGGAATAATGCCCGTTTTAAAGGGCGGCCCTGAAGTTAAACAATTCAGGGAAAACTCGCTACCGTTCATCCAGGTTGGCTATTTTACAATGAATAAGAAAGCCAAGTATGCGATGGGCATTACCCGTTCCGAATCTCCCACCTCGTACGAAACTCCCCAAAGATTGAAATCTCCCCTAAAAGGTCAGATATGACACATGATTAATCATATGCATATGTTAGTTTTGATTACAGGCGTCTGACTTTTAATACAAGTCAGACATTAATTGTTCAAACCCGGAATTAGCATCTGAATAATTAAGATGTTGTTCCCCCAGGGCTGAAAAATATTTACGATTGACATCGAAAAAATGAACTTACAGATGAAGACTTATTTACTTTTTTTACCAGTCCTGTTTGTCATGACTGTTTCTGTAAAAGCACAGCTGAAGGCTGGAGATAATATTGTAGGGCCATCTTTCCATTTCGGATTTTTGGGTCAAGACACAAAAACCAGCACAAACACCGGCTTCAACATTGGTATTGGAGGAAACTATTTACATCTGAAATCTGCTCGTCATGGAGTCGGATTTCGGCTAGCGACTGGCATTTCCGCTAACCGGTCAAAAAATAACTTTACTACAGACAATACATCTAATAACTCATTTGGGACTGCATTTGATATTTTTAGAAGGAATTATTTTCCTTTAGTCAATCGAATTTACTTCCATCTTGAATATGGCGTAGGAATGAATTGGACACGTGATAAATACAATCCAGATGGAACAATCATCCGAAGATTGAGCCTGAATAGTTATTTAACTCCTGGGTTCAGCTACATTACACGAAAAAAAATCAT
>JBEEMB010000161.1:0-2681 GCA_041167815.1 Bacteroidota bacterium
AATTTTTCTGCCAGCAAGCGTTCCACAGAAACATCGACCAGCCGGAGGTCCACCATTCCACTCCGCAGGGTCTGCAGCAGCAATGAGGGGTCTGCGGTTCCCGAATAGATGTTGACCCCGGCTTCGAGCGATTTTTTATAGCGTTCGGGAATGCTGAGGTGTTCAACCCCCCACGGCATCATTTCTATGGGACCCGTATCCGAGTTGATGATTCCTTTGAACCCTAACTCGCCGCGGAGAAGCTGTTGCAGTACCCCCTTGTTGTAAGCGTAGGCGACCTTTTCGTATTTGGTATTGTTGGGGATCGAATAATAGGGCATGATGGCCGATGTACCGGCACGGATGGCTTCCCGGAAAGGGATCAGGTTGTTAGAGAACATGCCACCTGGAAAAATCTCCTGTTTACCCCAGGAGAAATGGGGGTCGTGCCCACCCTCGGTGGCTCCGCCACCCGGGAAATGCTTGGTGGTGAGGGCGATGGATCCCGGTCCCAAGGCAGGCCCCTGGAATCCGCGGACAACCTCGTACATCATCTTTCCCACCCATTGCGCATCCTCTCCGAAAGTACCCTCTACCCGTTGCCAGCGTGGTTCTGTGGCGAGGTCGGCCATGTACATGTAACCTTTGCGTAAACCAACCGCAGCCCATTCCTGACGGGCCATGTTTGCAAAGTCACGGATCAAAGCAAGATCCCGTGTGGCGGAGAGTCCGAGTTCGCCGGGCCAGGCGGTGAAATCCGTCCGACCAACACTCAGACCAATTGAAGCATCACGCGTGATATGGTTGCGCGGATTGGATGCCACGATGGCCGGGATACCCAGGGGTTGTGCTTCACAAAGGGCTTGCAGATTGTTGGCCCATGTTGCGATCACCCTGGCAGGTGCGTTTGCCCTGAGTATAAAATGCCTCAGATGAAAGACGCCTACTCCCTTGGTAGTACCGGCAGCAGACATGTTTTTGAATGGCAATGGTTTTTTGGTGAACATGTTCATGCTGTCCACAAGGTCCTGTTCATTGAAACCACTCCCGATAGGTCCTGGCGCACGGTTCCTTTCAAATGCCCAATCATTTTCCATGCGGGTGGTGGAAATGAGCATGAAGCCGGCCTTCTGTTCGAGTGTCATCCTGGCCCTAAGATCGAGGGCTCTTTTCTCTGGATCCAATCGCCAGTCCTCATATGGATCGAGACGATTGTTGCGATTGAGATCTTTGAATTGAAGATTCCCAACCGTGATAATCTGTACACTGCGATGCCCAAGTACCGGCTGGTTGACAGCCAATCCCTGTGACTGGGCCGGAAGCTGGCCAGTGAACAGGGCGAACAACATTGATCCAAACAGCAAACGCATGTGGCGGGGATGGTTGAAGCGCATAAAAATATACGTTTTCATTGTGAATGTCTATGAAAAGAATGAAATCGATTGCGTAAACCAGGGTGTTGAGTAAAAACCACGACACCCTCGCTATGTCACCTTGTAAATGTCAGCCACAGAAACGAGTTTTCTAAAATACTGAACGATAAACTTCGAAAACGTTTGCGCTATAATTTCGAAATAACTGATAATTTTTCCTGTAAATTGTACCTAAACAGCTACGAAAATGTCTAAAGTGAGTTTAAGGGATCTGGCAAAGGCGCTTGATGTATCCATTTCCACCGTTTCCAAGGCATTGCGCAACAGCTATGAAATCAGTGCAGAAACGCGAGACAGGGTAATGGAAGCAGCCAGGGAGATGGGATACCACCCCAACCCATACGCCGGTTCGTTGCGACATCATAAAAGCAAGACCATCGCCTTGCTTGTACCGGAACTGACGAATAATTTTTTCATTCAGGCAATCAGCGGTGCAGAGTCCGTGGCTCAGGAAAAAGATTATCATATCCTCGTATATAACACACACGAACAATATCAAAAGGAGGAGAGCATCATCGGTCACCTGGGAAACGGTCGTGTAGACGGGGTGATCATGTCCCTCACCAGTGAGACCGGCCGATACGACCATTTGAATGACCTGATTCAATCAGGTGTCCCCATTGTGTTTTTTGACCGTATTGCCCATGAAATTGAGACGGCCAAGGTCACCACGGATGATTTCGCCAGTTCTTTCAATGGCACGGAGCATCTGATCCGGCAGGGCTGCAGGGATATTGCCTTTTTGTCGTTATCGGACTCCTTGTCGATCGACAATAAACGCAAACAAGGCTATCTGGAAGCACTCAACAAATACGACCTGAACATGTCTTCATCCCGCATCATAAGGTGTGAAGGCGATGAAACTAAGAACCTGTCCACCATCATTGAACTATTGAACAGCGAAAAACGTCCTGATGCCATTTTCGCTTCAGTGGAGAAACTGGCATTGTCCACCTACAATGCTGCCCGTGAAATCGGTATCCGGATACCTGATCAGTTGAAAGTCATCTGTTTTTCCAATCTCCGGACGGCCCCCCTGCTCAATCCTTCACTAACGACCATTACCCAGCCTGCCTTCCAGATGGGTGCACAGGCCGCCACTGTGCTGTTTAAATATTTGGAAAAGAAACGACCGGTGATTCAGAATGAAAACATCATCATGAAATCTGAATTGATCCCAAGAGAGTCCACCCGACGAACTACCTGAATACATGCAAACAGCATCAGGCTTTAAACAGACTACATCCACCTGTCATAAAAAAATGATCT
>JBEEMB010000178.1:0-5127 GCA_041167815.1 Bacteroidota bacterium
GCCCCTTCACCGTAGCAAGGGAAAATATCCTGTACAAATGCGGCTGGAGTCCGCTGGAAGGCACAACCTTCCCTTCTTCCGTGACGCATACCTTCGTGAACGGCCAGCTCGTATTCGAAAATGGCTTTATTCACGAAGATATCCGGGGGCAACGTATGCAATTCGACCGCTGACGCATCTAATATTAAAGGAGGCTCATGCAGATCGACAGCACCACATTTCAGGATCTGTCCATTTTCCATACGGACGAGGCCTCATCTTTGTTTCACCGGCTCGACTTCACACAAACCGCAGCCGGAAAGGACTACCTGTATCGATATTTTAAAACACCACACGATCGTCTGGAAGAAATCGAGGCTACCCAGTCCACCCTCCGGCATCTGCTGCATCACCTTGACGAATGGCCCGAATCCATCACCAACGGCACGCTGCTCGTCATTGAAAAATTTCTGGATTACCACCTTGAGCCGATTCCGGCTTCCACAGACCCCTTCAATGCCTGGCTGTACAGGATCATGAACGGACCTGACTATGGACTTGCCAACTACTCCGTCGGCCATCTGAGCGACCTGATCACGGGCATGCGGACATTGACAGCCATGCTTGACCGGGAAGAAACTCCGGCCAGACTGAAGATTGTCATCGCCGATATTAAAAGACTGCTCCGGCACAAGACGGTGGAGCGACTGGCCTCCAGACCCAAAGGACAGCCATTCGGTGTCCAGGAAACCATAATCTACGCCCGGTTTTTCCATCAGGAATTCCACCAACAAACCCTGGCCCTCATCCAATGCTACGGGCAACTGGATGCATGGTATTCCATGGCCATCGCCCATCAACGACTGGGACTCAGCTTCCCGGAATTCGTTCGGTCCGACGATCCCCTGATCGACGCCAAAGGTTTGTTCCACCTGCTGTTGCCGTCACCTGTGCCTTATGACGTGCGAATGGATCCGGACACAAATTTCATGTTCCTCACCGGCGCGAACATGGCGGGGAAAAGCACGTTCATCAAATCTGTCGGCATCGCCGTATTTCTGGCCCACCTGGGGATGGGTGTGCCCGCAGCCGCCATGCGGCTTACCCTGTTCGAAGGCATCCTGAGTAATATCCAGGTGATGGATGACATCATCCGCGGCGAAAGTTATTTCTTCAACGAAGTACAACGGATTCGACACACGGTTGAACGCATCAGCGATGGCAGACGATGGCTGGTGCTGATCGACGAGTTGTTCAAGGGAACCAACATCCAGGATGCGATGAAGTGCTCCGTCACGGTCATTCGTGGACTGATCCGCATCCGAAAGGCACTGTTCATACTGTCAACCCATCTTTATGAAATCGGAGAGGAGCTTAAACCTTTTCCGAACATCTGCTTCCGGTATTTTGAAACGGGCATCGTAGACGATCAGCTGGTATTCAGCTATCAATTGCGGGAGGGCATCAGCAACGACCGCATCGGATACCTCATCCTGAAACGGGAAAAAGTAACCGACCTGCTGGATCAACTCTGACCCCGGTTTAAATATTACGATTGATTAAACTTTCGGGCGCTTATATTATCTTAACGACATGACGCGCTCTTTACAAACAAGAAATCAGCACCTGTTGTGGCGTGCAGGTTTCGGACCCTCCGCATCAACATGGGAGTCAGTGGCAGATATGCCCGTCAAACGCATGTTGAAGAAACTCGAAGATGAAAGCCGTGGAACCTTCGTTCCGTTCAACATCGCCGCAACCACAACGGAAGCTTATGGCATGATGGATGCCATGGCCAGACGAGAAGCACAAAAAAAGAGCAGGGATGAGGTCCGAAGGCTGAATCTCGCGTGGATCGATCGGATGGTATCCGGTGAACAGATGCTGAGAGAAAAGATGGCTTTTTTCTGGCACGGACACTTTGCCGCCCGAACGCAGAATTCCCTGTTCACCCAACTGCTCGTGAACACCATCCGGGAGCATGCCCTGACTGATTTCGGAACCCTGCTGCGTGCCGTGAGCAAAAGCCCCGCCATGTTGGCCTTTCTCAACAACCAACAAAACCGGAAACAACGTCCGAACGAAAACTTTGCCCGGGAAGTGATGGAACTCTTCACCCTCGGCCGTGGTCGATACACAGAGACAGATGTAAAAGAAGCCGCGCGCGCCTTCACCGGCTGGCAGTTCGACCGGGAAGGATTATTCAGATTCAGGGCTAATTTCCACGATGAAGGTGAGAAAACATTCCTGGGGGTAAGCGGAAAACTGACCGGAGATGATGTGATCGATATCCTGCTGAAAAAGCCGGAGACCGCCGAATTCGTCACCCGAAAGATCTGGCGATTTTTCGTGAGCGAACAGATCGATGAAGCGCAGGTGAAGCATTTGTCCTCGAAATTTTATAAATCAGGGTACGATATCGCGGCACTCATGCATGAGATCTTCTCCGCTGATTTCTTTTATGAATCTAAACATATTGGATGCCGCATCAAATCGCCGGTGGAATTAATGGTGGGTATCCGCCGGATATTGCCCATGCAGATGGGTAATCCGGACATACAGCTGCTGATCCAGCGTGTACTTGGGCAGGTATTGTTCTATCCCCCCAATGTGGCCGGATGGCCCGGCGGAAAGGACTGGATCGATGGCGCCTCGCTGATGTACCGGATGCAGATCCCGCGCATGGTGGCCAGCCGTGAAATGCCTGCCATCCGGGCGAAGGACGACGACGACCAGGAAATGGGAATGGCCGGAAGGTACGAACGAAGAACGATGCGCAACCTTGACACACGTATCGATTGGGGGCAACATTTCAGTTCGATGGCTAAGATCAAACGGGAAGATCTGTTAACGGCAACCGCAAGCCTCCTGTGGCAGACAAGCAACCTGCCCGATGCACCCACCCTCGAAAAACACCTGGATGCCTCATCCAGAGAAACCTATATCAAATCCTCCTTCATCCGGCTGATGGGCAGCCCGGAATACCAGCTTTGCTGAAATCGAACAGATTCTAACGACACTGACATGCTGATCAATCGCAAAACGTTTATACGCACAGGATCCCTCGCGACCGGCTCGATGATGATCCCCAGGTTTCTCCAGGCTTTTGAACATCCCGCAGCTGTCCCGGCCGGCAACAAGATCGTTGTTGTGATCCAGCTCAGCGGTGGAAATGACGGACTGAATACCATCATCCCGGTTCGAAATGATATTTACTACCGCGAACGTCAAATGCTGGGCATCAAACGATCCGATGCACTGCCCCTGACAGACGAAGCAGGGCTCCACCCTGCACTCACCGCCTTCCGGTCACTGCACGAAGAAGGTCACCTCGCCATGTATAACGGTGTCGGCTACCCGAACCCGGATAAGAGTCATTTTCGCAGCATGGATATCTGGCACAGTGCCAGCGACAGCAATGTGATCCTGCATACCGGCTGGCTGGGCCGCTACCTCGACGCGAAATGCGCCGGAAGTGCCCGTCCGACCAAGGCCCTGGAAGTGGATGATACCCTCAGCCTGGCGTTGAAAGGAGAAGAGGTGAAAGGTCTTGCGGTAACCGACCCCCGTCGGCTCTTCACGGCGAGCGGAGATGCCTGGTTGAAAAGCCAGATGGCGGCTCATCATGCACACGAGGAGGCCCCGGTCGATTATCTGTATAAAACCATGGCACAGACACTTTCAAGTGCCGAATACATCTATCGCCAAAGCCGGCAGCATCCTACTTCGGCAAACTATCCGGATACGGAACTGGCCAAGGGACTCAAAACGATCGCATCACTCATCTACAGTGAAATCGATACGAAGGTCTATTACATCTCACTGGGAAGCTTTGATACACATGTCAACCAGGATGCCCAGCAAAAACGCCTGTTCACGGAACTGAACGGCGCCGTTAAAGCCTTCACAGATGATCTGAAAGCCAACGGACGCTTCAACGATCTGTTGTTGTTTACCTTCTCCGAATTCGGTCGCCGCGTGAAACAAAACGCCAGCAACGGCACCGATCATGGCAAAGCCAACAACATGTTCCTGATCAGCGGTGCCCTTAAAAAACAAGGACTGCTGAATCCACTGCCAGATTTGAGCAGGCTGGACGACGGTGACATCGCACATACCCTTGATTTCAGGCAGGTTTATGCCACCGTGCTCGAGCAATGGCTCGACACGGGTGCCGAAAGTATCCTGGGAAAAAAATTCGGAATGCTGGATTTTATCTGATCAATGTGCCTCATATAAAAACAACGTCCCACCGAATACCGTCAAATGTTGGTCTCCCAGTACTTCCTGAACAGCTTTTGCGACATCCGGAAAGTTGTAATCATGTCCAATGATCACCGGCGTACCCACTTGCTTGAAATATTCAAGATCTTTTTTGACTGATGCGTAACTGTGATCTGCGTCAATAAAAGCGATGGATGGACGCTGATCAAATGTCTGATAGAATTTTTCACCCGTGGAATCCACAATGACGAGATCCGTTAAGCTGGAGGCAAATGTTAAATTAAGGTCAGTATGCATTTTGTGCCTGAAGCTAGGCATCCCCACCGGATTCCAACCATAGTTGTCAACCGTATACACGGTCTTGGGCTTGCCTGACCTGATCACGCCTTCACATAAGGCCTGTGCGGAAAAACCGAGCGATGTTCCAATCTCAACAATCGGGCCGGGGATATCGGCAAATTGAATGATCCACTCAATGAGCTTATTCCGCTCTTGAGCCGAGATTTGACCATTGCCAAGAATATCCGGATTGATGCAGTTTACGTATTCAGTCAATCGCAGGATTGACTCATTATCTGCTGCTTTTGTGTAGTGTCTTATCCGTCGCAGTTGAATGAATGCTTTCCAATAAAACCAGATCATTGGGCTGTGGATTGGGGTGAAGTGTCTTTTGCTTTATCAGCACACAAGAAACATACTTATCGTATACAAACCAAGAATAACTTGGAAGACTAGCTCCCCCAACTCTCCCGATCGAGGCTCCTGAACTGAATGGCTTCTGCCAGATGTTCTGTTCGAATATCTTCGGACCCCGTCAGGTCGGCTATGGTCCGAGCCACTTTGAGGATGCGGTCGTATGCCCGGGCAGAAAGATTGAGCCGCTCCATCGCCGTGCGCAGCAGGTCATTGCACACTGCATCGAGT
>JBEEMB010000240.1:0-3115 GCA_041167815.1 Bacteroidota bacterium
CAGTGAGAGGACCTCGAAAAGTGCAGGTGATATCTTGACAGGAACATCCCTTGTGGATGCCCATCTGCTGAATTCACTCTCCGCGTCATAGCTGCTCAAGATCGATGCCCAGCGGTCGATCTCCGCCAGCGCCCGTTTTTCAGCCAGATCTGCCGAGGCCTCGCTACGGCTCCACACCTGCAGGTCGAAAGATGTACCCAGCACCTGCTCATAGCTGTAGCTGAATGCAGCAGGAGGGGCGTCAACTCGTCGGGAAATGGGTGCGAATGCCATACAAAGGACGACGCAGCTGAGCAGGATCGGAAACTTCATCGAAAGGAGGTTGAGAGTTGAAGCAAAGTTAGAGGCCAATGGATGACGATACCTGCCGCTCTGATATCCATCATGCCGTTTTTCCCGAATTCGTCAATGAAACGGGTTAAAAGACATTTTTCGGGCAGGCCATCCTGCCACCCCGCCCACTGCAAAACACCACCCCGACGGAATGGGTCATGTACTGATCACGTGTATCCGGATTAACGGCCCGGCTGAATCCATCCAGAAAGTCGGTCGGCAGATAGCGCATTAATGTCTCCGCCTGTATCGCCCATTGCGGTCGAAACTGGTAGCGGATCCCCGCGCCCATCTGCAAAGACGGCATCAGCCGGGGTTTGGGTCTGGCCATGTCTGCCGCCAGCGCGTTGGTAAAATTACTCCCCTCACTGGTGGCGAATGCACCGCTCACGCCACTGGCATCGGCACGGACACGCAACAACGCCAGGCCTCCGCCCACCGCAGCATAAGGCACCCAGGCGCCGACACGCCCCGGATCCCCGAACGGTTTCCAGATAAAATGTCCTGCCAGTTCCGTGACAGGGGTAGAAAATGCAAGGTTGCGCTCCTTCCGATATGCCGGATCCGAATACTTCCCTTCATCTCCGGCAATGCGTCCCAGATTCAGCCCCAGTCGAATGGCGTAAAGGTCTCCCAGTCTCCTGGCTGCCCACAATCCCAATGCCGGGCGGAGCGTCTTGAATGAACCAAGTGGGGATGGACTCAGGTCGCCCTGATACACGAAAACACCCGCTTGTGCGCCCAACTCATATTTCCCTCGGATGGTCTGACCATCTGCTACAAGGGCCATGGCGATCAGGATCAGTGTGATGAATACGGAATGCAGTCTGGAGATGACAATCATGGCAGTCTGTTTTTTGTGATGGATCTGGTGTACGACTGCATGACTCCGTACATACCTGCTTCGTGGGGTGATCTGTTGTTAATCCCTCGTTAAGCATTAGTCGGGGGACCTTACCTTTGTATCGAACGTTCCGGTTTTTTGAGGCCCTCACAAGCGTCGATGCGAGGTGCAGGGCAAGGTCGGATCGAAAAATGAATATATGTCCAGCAGCATCCGGCAGAACAACCACTCAGACCAGTCTTCAACCGAAAAACCATCCTGTCTGCTTTCCGTCGTCATACCCGTCCTCAATGAGGTCGAGAGCATCGACCTGCTGATCGATGCGGTGCAGGCAGCCCTTAAGGATATCGATCACGAAACCATCATTGTGGATGATTACAGCACGGATGGAACAAGGGAGAAGGTCAGGGCGAGAACGAGTTCATCGCTGATGCTGGTGGAACTGCGCAAGAACTATGGCCAAAGTACGGCCATGGCAGCGGGCATAGATCAGGCTTCCGGGGAATACATCGCCTTTCTGGATGGTGACTTGCAGAATGATCCGCTGGACATCCCGATGATGCTGGAAAAAATCCAACGTGAGGATTGGGACATTGTGGCCGGCAATCGAAAGGATCGAAAAGACAAGATGCTGGTCCGAAAGATCCCCAGCCTCATCGCCAACCGGTTGATACGTCGCATCACGAAAGTGACGCTCCAGGATTTCGGTTGCACCCTCAAAGTGATGCGTACCGAAGAAGCGCGTGCCCTGCAACTGCACGGAGAGATGCACCGCTTCATACCGGCGGTGGCGAGCCTCAACGGCGCCCGCATGACGGAAGTGGATGTCAGACATCACCCCCGCCGCTTCGGTACGTCAAAATATAATCTCTCGCGTACTTTCCGGGTGATCAGCGACCTCATGCTCATCTACTTCATGCGTCGCTACAGCCAGAAGCCGATGCATATCTTCGGAACGGGCGGCTTCCTGGCGTTTTCGGCCGGGGTCCTCGTGAACCTATATCTGCTGACACTCAAACTGATGGGACAGGATATCTGGGGCAAGCCCCTGCTGATCCTCGGGATGATCCTGCTGCTCGGCGGTATCCAGCTCATCACCATCGGTATCCTTGCGGATATTGGTCTGAAGACCTACCACCGGGTAGCGGATGGGGAAAGGTATAGGTTGCGGCGGGTTGTGGGCGGACGCCGCAATGCCTGATCTCCCGGGATGTTTTGATGCTCATCAACCCAGCATCGGCTTCACCTTACTTCCGATCAGATCAATGGTGTGGAGTACCTTGTCATTAGACACCACCGCGTTCTCCATCATGAAACAAAACCGGTTGATGCCGCCCAATGCGCGGCTATGCCGATCGATCTTCTCCGCCACATCCTCCGCCGTTCCGATCAGGAAGGCGCCCGTTGGGCCCGTCTGCGCATCATACTGCGCCCGGGTGATGGGTGACCATCCGCGCTCACGTCCGAGCCGGCTCATATTTTCGTAATATCCAGGCCAGAAATCTTCAAGTGCCTCTGCTCTCGTATCCGCCACATATCCGAATGAATGTAAGCCAACGCGCATCTGGTCTTCTGGATGCCCGGCCTGCAGCCAGGCTTCGCGGTATTTATCTACCAAAGGGCGGAAGCGATGGGTTTCTCCGCCGATGACGGCCACCATCAACGGCAGTCCGAGTCGGCCCGCGCGCGCAAAACTCGAAGGAGTGCCGCCCACACCGATCCACACCGGCAGCGGATCCTGAACCGGGCGCGGATAGACGGGCAGATTGTGCATGGCCGGACGGTAGCGCCCCGACCAGGTCACGAATTCATTGGCCCTAACCTTCAGGAGCAGATCCAGTTTTTCCGTGAATAATTCATCATAATCCTCCAGCCGATAGCCGAATAAAGGGAAAGCCTCGATCGAAGAGCCGCGGCCCACAACCATCTCAGCACGTC
>JBEEMB010000268.1:0-3085 GCA_041167815.1 Bacteroidota bacterium
CCCCGTACTGAAAGGGTTGAGGTATCGGATGAACTTCGGTCCGGATATTTCGCAATTTGAGAATGGCGCGTATATCGATTCCAAATCGGTGGCCAACGGGGGCAGCACCAGCTGGGCATCCGTCAATAACGAAAGAAGGTTCTCCTACACACTGGATCATCTGTTGTATTATGATAAATCCGTTGGAGACCACACATTCGGTTTGACCTTGCTGGCAAGCCAGACACAATACAGACTGGATGGTCAGAGTGTGACCGGTAACGGGATCCCGCTCGAAAGTCAGCGCTGGAACGCGCTCACCAGTGGAGTGGTGACCGGTCAACTCACCACGGCATCCAACCTGGTTGAAACCCAGTTGTTGTCTTATATGGCGAGGTTGAACTACAGCTTTAAGGATCGTTATCTCCTTACCATGTCTGCTCGTCAGGATGGCGCTTCCATGCTGGCCGAAGGTTACAAATACTCCGTGTTTCCCTCTGCTGCTTTCGCGTGGAGAGTCAATCAGGAGAAGTTCATGGATAATGTAAAATGGGTGAATGATCTCAAACTGCGCTTGGGTGCGGGTGTTACCGGTAACTCGGCCGTGAATCCATATTCGACGCAGGGCACATTGCTTTCCCTCTTCTATCCCCTCAATAACGGCAATACGGCAGGAGCCATCTTAAACCCGCAGTTGGCCAATCGGGAACTGGGATGGGAAAACACCACCCAATACAACCTGGGCGTTGATTTTCAGCTGTTCGACCGCAGATTGTCCGGTACCATTGATGCATACCAGTCCAGGACAACGGACCTGATCATGGCCAGAACGATTCCTTCCGTTACGGGTTACACCACCACCTTTGCAAACATCGGTGAAACGGCCAACAAGGGCATTGATATCAGTCTGACCACGGTAAATTTGAAAAAGAAGGATCTCACCTGGTCGACCACCTTCAATGCCTCCTGGCAGAAAGACGAAATCGTAAGCCTGTCGAACGGAAAACAAAATGATATCGTGAACAACTGGTTCATCGGTCAGTCCAATGGTGTGATCTATGGATACAAGGCACTGGGTCTGTGGCAGAAGAGCGATATCGATACGTATAAGTTGTTCAATGCCAACGGAAACACCTTTACGCCCGGAAGTGTCAGGATCGAGGATCTGAATGGCGATAACAAGATCGATCCGAACAACGATCGGCAGATCATCGGTTGGACAAGACCGCGTTGGGTGTTGGGCATGACCAATTCTGTGTCTTACAAGAATTTCACCTTCGACATCTTCCTCTACGGTCGTATGAATTATAAATACAATTACGGCGGTGAAGTACAGGCGGCCCGAAGCGTGCAGCGCAAGATCAATTATTACACCGAGAACAATACCAATGCTGAGTTCCAGAAGCCGATCTTCAACGCCGGTGGTGCTGCGGGAGATGCATTCTTTTCAGCCCTGGGATTCCTGGATGCATCTTTCCTGAAGATCCGCAATATCTCTATGTCCTACAGTGTGAGAGGAAAGTCTGTAGCAAAAATGGGTTTGTCTGATTTGCGGGCCTTCCTGCAGGTGCAAAACCCGGGCATGCTGTATTCTCAGATCGATTTCATGGATATGGATGTCGTGGGAAATACCTGGAACAGAGGTGTTACGATTGGCGTAAACGCATCATTCTAAAAAATTTGCATATGAAAAAAAGTACAAATATTATCCGGTTGGCTTTTCTGGCCAGTGTGGTTGCCGGTTCATCATCCTGTCAAAAGGATTTCCTGAAGGAAACCCTCAAGACAGATCGCAGCACGGAGTTCGCTAAAACTGACCAGGGGATTCTGCAATTGGCTGCCGGTTCCTATTATCAGGCATTCAGTGTGCCCACCAACGGTGAGTGGTTTTATAGTGCCACGAACTATGGGACGGATGAGTTCCGTATTGGTGGCGACCCCTCCAATGCTCCTTGGAACAATTATGACCAGACTTTCAATTCGATTGTAACGGTTGTGAATGGTAACACGGCAGCCTCCAACTTTCAGTGGGATGAACTCTACAAATCCATTGGCAATGCCAACCTGTTGATTGACAATGCCACCAAGAGCACATCCACTTCAACGGCCATTAAAAGTACGGCGTTGGGTGAGGGGTATTTCATTCGGGCTTATTCCTATCTCCGGCTGGTGTCACAGTATGGTGGCGTGCCCCTGCAACTCGAGCCATTGTCGACGGTGAAACTCGAATTCACCCGGGCTACGCCGAAGGATGTCTGCGAACAGATCATCTCAGACCTGAACAAGGCGAAGGACCTGCTGCCTGCTACAGGTGCACCTGCCAAGATCACCAAGAATGCAGCCTTACATTTCCTTGCGAAGGCTTACTTGTTCCGCGCCAGTGAAATCAACAGCGCCTGGAATTCCGCTACCATGGCTGCCGATCTGGCACAAGTGGTCAGTCTCTCCGATCAGGTCATCGCAGGCCATCCGTTGGCAGCTGACTTCGGTGCGCTGTGGGAGTACAGGGGCCCGAATTCTGCCAGTGAGCGGCTCCCCGAATTGATCCTTTCCGCACAAATGACCAACGACCTGAATACCAACAGGGGCACGGGGAACACCCAGCACCTCTACTTTGTTTCAAGGTACGATGTGCAGGATCAGATGGCCCGTGATATCACCGGCGACCGTCCGTTCAGCCGATTGGCCACCACATACTACACCTACAGGCTCTATGACATGGTGAATGACTCCCGGTTCTGGAAATCTTACCGGACCAAATTCGCCCTCAATGCCGCTGCTCCGGTGGCCCCGAACGTAAAAGGAGATTTGGGCATCATGTTTGTCATCAACCAGCCGGGCGATAACCGTTTCCCGCTGTCAAAGATTGTAAGATCTACTGCAGGAACCAACCTGGTGAAGGATGTCATGGGAACCGGTCGCAATATCCCAACAACCTATGTGGCTTATCCCGCCGGTAGAACAACGGATGGTGCGTTGAATACCGACCTGACCACAGCGGGTCAGAGCTTCCCACCTTTGAATAAACACATCGACGGTTCAAGGACTTCCCTCAATGAAGTGATCGGTCACCGGGATTTCATCCTGGCACGATCTGCAGAGACCT
>JBEEMB010000159.1:0-4598 GCA_041167815.1 Bacteroidota bacterium
ATTCGATAGCGCTTCCGGCGCCTGCCATATTGAGATTACTGACCGATTCGGGGCAAATGGCCCGTTGGTGGCCTGATTCTGGCAGTCAGACGCCCACCTGGAATTGGGAACAGGGCTCCTACCAGGTTCTTCAGACATTCCTCACACAAATTAACCTGAAAGGGGAACGAAACGGGATCGGCTCCACACTTATGATATCAGCCGATGCTACCGGACCATCCACTTCTGTACTGAATTGTAGCATACAAAGCACCCCGGGCGGCAGCTTCCTATGGAGACCGATCCAGTACCTGAGTATGATGCGCCAAAAAAGAGAACATGCCAGATTGATGGATACGCTGTCCCGAATATTTGGACGAGTGGATCTGGTGTATGGTTTCAACATTGAACACCAAAAGGTTTCAGATGCCACGCTGCTGTCCCTTAAACAACCCTTTGATCATGATCCTACCCCGGAAGAAATAGGAGTGATGGTGGAGACGCTTCGGAAAAAGATTCGTTCAATGGGTGGCAAAGAAACCAATCTGCCGATGCTGAATGTGTACACTGCTGAAAACGGGGGAAGGGAGGCCATGACTGCCATTGCCACAGACCGTGAGCTCAGCGGCGACGCTCCTTTTTCGCTGAAGAGAATGCTGCCCGGCGGAAACATACTGGTGGCCGAAGTAAAAGGAGGGCCTCACCGGATTCGGGCATGCCAGGAAGCCGTTGAGGCATATGTGAAAGATCACCGGATACAATCTCCCGCCATGCCTTTTCAACGGATGATCACAGACAGGCAGCGGGAACCTGACACATCCCAATGGATCACTACGATCAATTATCCGATCTTTTAAATACCTCACGGATCACCCGCAAACTGTCATCATTAAACGGTATTACATAAGCCGGCCTGCTGTCGGACAACAACGGATGGACCCTGCCGGCCTGCCCCTTTATATTTATTCCAGGTATATCTGATACCCTGAACCGACCGGCTCCGCCATTGATCAGCAATGACCCGGTGAACGCATCCTGCCGGCCGATCTCCACATTGTTAGCATGGAAATTACCCCAGACCATGATATCAGGCAGATCATCTTTATTGGCTTTCAACAAAGTCAAACTTCGAACCGCACTCCATTGAACTTCCTGCGGTAACGGCATGGATTTGAATCTGCCATTCCCCCCATTGAGAAAAACAAGGCTTTCGAAAGTGTTGGCCGTCAGTTGCATCGACGTGCCGAGTTTAGATGATCCGAACAGGCCCGGTACATCGGATTTGGCAAATTCCGCTGCATAGAGAAACCGTTTTTTCAAAGATGGAAGACTCTTTTCCAGCAGGGTCTTACTGGCGAATGGAATTTCCCGACCGCCAACGTAGTAGGTAAGTAGTTGTTCCGAGCGACCATTGTCGTCGAAATCATGCACATACATCCTGACCGGTTCCCCGGCTCTTGCCCGCAGCCTGCTGTTGAGTCCGAAATTACCTGCTACAATGTCGATATCTCCGTCCATGTCAATATCCTCCACGAGCAACGACTGCCACCATCCTTTATGCTGACTGATTCGCTGGCGGACGAATGAGCGGTCTTGTCTGAGATACATTTCAACCTCTCCCCAATGCGAACAAATCACCAGATCCTGCCGGCCATCTCCGTTCATATCTCTCCAAACGGCATCGGTGACCATACCGGGAGAAATCAGATCCGGGCACCAGGCTTCCGTCACATCCCGAAATTGTCCAGTGCCGTCATTCAAGAGAAGAAATGACCTCGGCGCTTTACCATACTCCCAGGGAAGTGCCCTGCCCGCGATGAAAAGATCCGGAAATCCATCATTGTTGAGATCGGTGGATGTGACACGGCTCTGTGTGGCATAAATGCCGTTGAAGGCATCTGTCTTACGTTCCAGTTGTCCCTTCCCATCATTCAGATAAAGCAACGGTTGCTGATGTTCATCATTCCCGTAATATTCATTTCCTCCCGTTGCCACTATGAGGTCAGGATCTTTGTCGAGGTCGACATCCAGCCAGATGGCATCGGCATCTTCCCACATCGAATCCCTCGCCAATGCGGGCTGATGGGACAATCGAAACGTTCCGTCCTGTCGCTGAAGCCAGAGTGATTTTCTTTCGCCTTTTGAAGCGCCGATCCATACATCTTCCAATCCATCCCCATCCGCATCTCCAACGGCCACGGCAGGCCCTTCTGCTGATACCATTTGTGGCATCAACGGTTCGCGATCGAATTCATTGAAACGATTTTCTACATGACGGTGCAGTAAGCCGGTGAGCCTTGTCACATCTTGAAATTGAATAACGCCGGGCATCTGCCTCCCCTTTCTAATGCCAGCAACATCAAAAACCGGCAATCCGCTGCGATGCTTCAATGTCATTCGTGGGCCAGCCTTCAGGTCCACTGGCTGGGTGGTGTTATCAGGCCACAACAATATTGCAGAATCAGGCTGAACTCCCTGTAGCCCGACATGAAGGGGAATATCCATGCTGGAGAGAAAACCGCGCACAGGTTGCTTTTCCTGATAGATGGTATGGGCTCCGGCAAACACGATCAGCCTGGCACCAATGGCATCAGGATTATGTGCCGGGCCTTGTACATCGACGGATAAATATGAGGATGTCCGATCCCCGGTATTGGTGTTATTGCGATAGACGATGACCGGATCATCAATGTTGTTCACGACCAGATCCAGATCGCCATCGTTATCAAGATCGGCATACACGGAACCATTGGAGAAAGTGTTCGGGTTGTCGGCTACCAGTTCAGAGACATCATCAAATCCCAGGGATCCATTGTTTTTAAAGAACCGGTTGGGAATTTTGATTTCCGGGAATTTTTTGATGAGTGCCAGATCCTTGTCCTCAACGGCATTTTCGCGAAGCTTTCGCTGCATTTCCTCTCCGGACACATAGGAGATGTAATCGATGTCGTTCATTCGCTTTGGAATACCATTGGATACGAATAAATCGCGTCGTCCGTCGTTGTCGAAATCCATGAACAAGGCTGCCCAACTCCAGTCTGTGGCATGTATACCGGCAAACTGTCCGATTTCCCTGAAATACCCATCGCCTCGATTCAATTGCAGATTATTGCGGGCGTATTGGTGCGCATAACCGTAGCTGATTTTTTGTCGATAGATGTTATAGTCATCCTCGGAAAGGGAACGCCTCAACAATTCGGGATCTGATGGCAGCATGTCCATGGATACGATGTCGGGCCAGGCATCATTGTTGATGTCGGCGGCATCCACCCCCATACTGAACTGGCTGGTATGACCAAACCTGGAAGTCGCCTCTTCCTGGAACTTGCCATCACCCTGATTGATGTAGAGGTAATCGTTTTCGTGAAAATCGTTGCCCACATAGATGTCCGGTCTGCCATCGAGGTTAACATCAGAAACGACCACGCCCAGCCCATATCCGATGCGGGTGCTGCGTATGCCGGCAGCTTTTGAAACATCACGATATCTGAATCGGGACTTCCCAGACGGATCCTGATATGTTTCGCCGGCGTAGAGACGTTGACCTGCAAGGCTGTCATATGTGCCTTCGAATTGTGCGCGAGGCATGTAATTGCCATCATGGTTGACGGAATGGTTCAGCAGGAAAACATCCAGATCACCATCAGCATCATAATCAAGGAAAGTCGCCTGGGTCGAAAATCCGGAGAAATCGAGACCGTATGTTTTAGCTTCGTCCCGGAAGGTTGGGACACCGTTCTTGTCTGTACCCTGATTGATCAGCAATCTGTTCCGTCCCTTCAATCCCTTGTATTGACCGACCTGGCAAACATAAATATCCGACCAGCCATCAGCGTTGATATCCACGACCGAAACACCCGTACTCCATGAACTGTCTGTAGGAATGCCAGACGCATCAGTTACATCTTCAAATTTCAATTCACCTTTATTCAAATAGAGCCTGTCTTGCTGCTGACTGGCTGCGAAATAAAGATCGATGAGTCCGTCGTTGTTGAAATCTGCGGCACCAACCCCGGCACCATTGTAAAAATACATGTAAGAAAAAAGGTTGAAGTCTGGTGTAGGCTTCATCCGATTTTGAAAATGCAGGCCTGTGCTTTCATGATCAAGGACGGAAAATGGGGGATCTTCTGGCTTTCTATCCCCACAGGATTGCAGGATTGCCACCGCACAGATGAATATAAATATATGGAAGATGCTCCTCATTGATTCTTTTTTCTGATCTGCTTCGGAAAGGTTGAGGATGAATTGGTTGGTTGATAGATCCTGGGGCGTTCATTGTTTTGCACGAACAATAAAGATGCACTTTGCCTTACTTTGATGGGCAGAATCTGTCTCACCTGACCGTGTATATTTATCCCTGTATAGCCGGGATGAACGACATCAAATTTTCCTGCTCCCTTGTTCAATGCCACATGACCATAGGACGCATCAATGCGGCAAAACTGAGGTAACAGATCAAAGAAGTTTCCTGCTGCGAGCAGATCAGGTTTGCCGTCCCGATTGATATCAGTCAAATTGAATGCGCGAATGGATGAGAGCTGCATTTCATCAGGCAGGGGAATGAGCTGGAAGGCACCTTTTCCATCATTGAGCGCTACCATGGAAGCGGCGGTGTT
>JBEEMB010000323.1:0-2940 GCA_041167815.1 Bacteroidota bacterium
GATGATAAACCTGTTGCGATGAATGCGCAGCAAATGCAGGATTTCCTGGAATCCATGCCCGGGGGAATGATCGAACGTATTGAGGTAATGACCAATCCCCCTGCCCAATATGCCAATGAACCCGGTGGCGTGATCAACATCGTTACCCGAAAAGGAAAAACCGGTATCAGTGGTCGTTTCTCTCTAACTTATGGAAGCAGGGGAGAAGCGGGGGCCAGCGCGAGTTTCAACCTCCGAAAAAAAGGATTGTCCATACAATTCAATACCGGTACCACCCACGGCAACTATCGGGGAGAAGGTGGCTCCATCCGGGAAAACCGTTTCAAAGACAGCACCAACCAGTTGATCACTGAGAGCCGGTTCAATAACCGGTTCATGAGACCTGTGGCAAGGCTGAATATTGATCAGGATATCGATCCTAGAAACACCATCGGCATCACGGTGGAGGGGAATATCAACGACTACGATGATCTCCGAATCATCGACTACACCAATGTGAATCGATTCGCAAAGGAATACAGACGGAGCGAACGCAGCATCAGCTCTACAGGCATCAATGTCAATCCCACCATCAATCTGTCTTATCTGTACAAGGGGAAGCAGAAAGGAGAGACCCTGCGCTTAACCTTTGGCGGGGGTATTTCAAATACTGAGGGCGTGAAAGATTTCCTTCAAACCTTCACAGATGGCGATTATAACTCCTTAGGCCGGGATTCTGCCCAGGAGCAGGGAGAAGTGACCTTCAATAAAAATGTCCAATTGCGGGTGTCCTATGATCGACCCATCATCCCCTCCAAAACAACACTGTCCACCGCGGCTGCTTTCACCAGAAATCTCAGTGAAGTTGATCTGGATACATGGGACAAGGAACCTGACGGAAGCAATCGTCGTTTGATCGATTTCATGAGTAATCAATTCGTATTCCGGCAAGACGTGATGTCGGGTACACTGGGGCTGCGTCAACGCCTCGGGGATCGATTTTGGTTGTCCGGCGGCATGACGATTGAAAAGACCGACATCCTTTTTGATTTGATCCGTGATAAAAACCGTGTAACCAGCGGCTATGAAAACTGGCAGCCTTATGCCAACCTGAATAAAAACTGGGATGGAAAGACCTCCATCAGTCTTGTCTATCGCAGGACGATGCGCAGACCGGGCATTCGGGAGCTGAATCCAACCATCGATTATACTGATCCGTACAATCTGAGGTTTGGTAATCCGGACCTGAGGCCTTCCCCTTCCCATAACCTCGACCTGGTCTTCGGTAGAACCCTGACCAAGTTCCAGATGAATGCAGGATTGGGTTACAACCGGGTGGAAGACATCTTTGCGACGGTCAGATTGTTGAAAGAGGATGGGCGAACAAACGTCACCTGGCAAAATATCAGTGGCCGGGAGGAATGGGAAGCCAATACCTGGATGAACCTGAATCTGTCCAAAGGGTTTCGCATGAATGCAAATGCTTCTTACACGATCAATCTCTATAGTAAATATGATCAGGTAGTCAACAAATACAGAAATGGAGCCTCCATCAATGGCAGGATCAACCTGATTTACGCACCCATCCCGGAATGGAATGTCACATCAACGCTTCAAATCAATCGATATGCCAACCCACAGGGAACTGTGCGCAGTACGGTGAGCACGATTTTCGGTGGACAATATCGCTTCTGGAAACGGAAACTTTCCGCAACGGCGCAGGTGATTGATCCGTTTACACAACAGACATACGTGACCGTCACAGAAGGTGTTAATTTCAGGACCGAAAGCCGAAACCTCACACGCACCCGCAATTACAGGCTGACGTTCAGCTATCACTTCTCCAACACACCGTCATCCGGAAGCAAGTCTAAGAACAAACAGCGAAGGCCTGAAATCCCAACAGGACGTAAAAAGACAGCCTAATACATCAGGAAATATGACTGCGTCCTACCAGTCAGGCAGGGGTTTTTAATCGCCGGGCCAGCCAACTTTCCTTAACCGGGACAATCCATTTGGCTTCGAGTTCCGATCTGTTCAACACCACATTGTTAAAAAACAAGGTATCCGGGGTGATCATTCCATGAACTATGGCATAATCAAACTGCCCCATCGGGATGGGTTCAATCTTATCGTTTCGGATGAAAGCCAGCTGCTGCCTGTCGAACATCGATACGCCGAACGTAGCTTCTATGCCCTTGATCATCCGAACGGAACTGTCGGTGCTGCATCCGCTCACTCCGGTGAATGTTTCATCGGCCATCAAAATGATGAAACGGCCGAAAAACAAGGTGGCAAATCCTTTCACCGGATCGCCGTGGGCTTTCCATTGTGAGACGAATGATTCAAGGATGCCTTCTATCTGAAGAGCTTCCTGCATAGAGAACAATCGGGAGGATTGATATACCCAAACGCGTGATTCCGGTGCGAAATCCTTCGGAAGCAGATGCTTGTATTCGAGGTTCATAGTGCAAAGGTATGACGGTGGAGTGGAATGAAATATGACCTGGCTCAGAACAGATTTACATCGAACGTGCCACCAATTCAGCAATGTCCAGTATTTCCATTTCAGACTCCTTTTCTTTCACTTTGATGCCGTCGGTCAGCATGGTATTGCAAAACGGACAGGCAGCCGCGATGATTTTTGCGCCTGAAGCAATGGCCTCGTCCGTCCGGGCCAGATTGACCCGGGTATGACCTGCTTCTTCTTCTTTGAACATTTGTCCGCCGCCCGCGCCACAGCAAAGTCCTCTGGAACGACAGGATTTCATCTCCGCCAGTTGCGCATCGAGGGCTTCCAATACCTTTCTGGGCGCCTCATAAATTCCGTTTGCCCGTCCCAGATAACAAGAATCGTGGAAGGTGATTTTTTTTCCTTTGAATGCGCCATCCTCCTTCAACACAATCCGTCCTTCGTTGATCAATGATTGAAGGAACTCCGCATGATGGACGACTTCGTAA
>JBEEMB010000025.1:0-4653 GCA_041167815.1 Bacteroidota bacterium
AAGATGCCTGTGCGATCCGCTCCATATTCGGGAACCGTGTAGGAGAAATCAATGCGCATGCGCACCACATCCCCCTTGGCTTTGACCGGATTGACGAGGCGGACCTGCATGCGTGTATCCGTGATGACCGGCTCAACCTGGGTTTCAGTCTGCTTACCATCCACTTTGCCAATGATTTTTACGCTCCGGATATCAAAACCACCCCGGAAGGGATTCTTGACATCGCCGTAACGACTGCGACCGTTGGCCGGCATGCGTGCAGCGCCGCGCGATTCGGGGTTGAAAAGGTTTTGATCCAGTTGTAACCAGATGTATGGTAATGCATGCGGACTGTTATTGGTGTATGTCAAATAAACGGTACCGCTGACCGTATTGCTGGAATCATTCAGGCGGGCATCTATCCGATAATCGGCACGGTTCTGCCAATAGGCGGGGCCAGGCTCACCGTTACCGGCACGGTACTCATTGCCATACTGGGTGTAGAACAAGGGATTGAACAAAGCATGGGCATCAAACGAAGACTTTGGAGGCTGCGCGGACTGAGAGATCGCCCCAGACTGCAGGAGCAACAGCGCAAACAACGACAGGATTGTGTTTTTGATCATGATGAAGTATTGATGGAATAATTGCCTGGTTTATAATAAAGAATTGAGGAGTTTTCTGGCCTTGTCCTTGTATATGGTATCATCCTGACTGAGTGGTGGCAACTTGACCAAACGTTCGAGGACGGCAATGGACTGATCGCTGCGCCCGGCAACTTTGTATGCTTCGGCCAGGGCGAGGAGGTTGGCAATGAATCCGGGTGCCAAATTCCGGACCCGCTCAAAGCACGTAACTGCCTGATCAAGAGAAGCTTCCGGAAGCTCTTTCACAGCCATCTTGAGGGCAGCCTTTTGAGGCATCCCGAGTGAGCTGATTTCCATGTGCCATTTGCCGAGGGTGTAAAGTCCTTTTCTATGTTCCGGGTTTATGGTGACAGCCAACTTTGCATGACGATGGATCTCTCCAACCAGTTGAAGTTTTTCCTTGATGGTGGCGGATTCCGTGAGTCTGCTCAGGGCCAGTGACATCACATAATTCGCATCCGCAGACATCGAATCCTTTTTCAATACTTCCCTGACCAGATCCCGGGCCTCTTCGAATGATTTTTTTCTGGCAGCCGGATTTGCTTCGCGATATCCTACGATGCAGAGGATTTCACTGCATTTAATCCTGGCACGGAGATCCACGGGGGCAATGCGGAGCGCTTCCCGATATTTTTCGAGGGCTTCCAGATCTTTCATGGATTTTTCCAACCGCTCACCTTCATCGATTAGATAGCCGACCTCTTGTGAACAAACCGGTATTGTAATTGCCAACAAACAGGAGATTAGAATGATTTTCATGTAATATGCTTGGGTCAAAGATAATCTTTCCGAAATCGTACCCCTACCCTTCCTCCAAATGATGGTATGGGCGGTGAACACTTTTCAATGGATATATCAACATGTCTGACCATCGGATGTTCAGATTTTACCCGTTCTGCGATGGTCATGGCCACCGTTTCCAGCAAATCTGTCGGTGCCGCCATGATTTCCCGGATTAAACCAATCACCCCGGTATAATCGATCGTCTGATCAAGTGTCAGGATGTCTGCGGCTGCTACAAAAGACAGGTCACACTGGATACGAAACATCTGACCTGCCCTTCGCTCCTGCTCATAGACCCCATGAAAGGCGAATACATCAAGGTCTCGGATATTTATCGTCATCATATTTTATTCCGTTTGAAGGCCGCGTTTCAATAGCCATTGACGGAAAAAACCTCCCGGTGTTGCAGGAAGGCTGTCACTGGCTATCGCGCGTTTATATCTGAAGTCTGTGAACATGGAGTCCTTCAGACTGAAAAGCATGATGTCCGGCGTTCGCTCTCCTGTGGCTTCATCCAGCAGCATCATGCCGATCACAAAGGTCTGATTGTCCAACCAATCTGCCGACTCTGCGATCTGACCGGTGCCGTTGAACATCAGGACATGTCTCTGACCACGTTGTATATCTCCAAGTGCGACGATCTGCTCCGGCCCGCCACCTGTGATACGGATGCTTCCATCCTGCATGGTATCCATGATATGGTTGTAAGACCATAAATCCAGGAAACGGGATCTATCTGGGGACCATGCCATCATGGTATCGGGAAAACTGAATCCGGGAAAGTTGGTTGTATCCATGGGATCAAGATGGATGACGACACCTGATGCAGGCATGGAGGCAATGTTCAATCCCGAATCACTCCTTCGATGGTAATTGATCCAGTCGAAGAGCGCAGGTGCCTGCGAAGCTTCAAACCTGACCGTATCACCTTCTTGATAACTCTCTGGGTGGTAGGAAGCATCAGTTTCAGCGGCCTGATCCTTTTTGCCTTTACAAGCGGGCAGCAAGAAAACAACGATGGTTAGGATGATGACGTTATGGATGGCTTTCACAAGCATATTCATGACAGGGTTGATCCAAAAAACAAATATGCTACCGCGATGGCGGTGAGGATGCCAACCAGATCTGCCAACAGCATGGAAGGAATGGCGTATCTGGTATTCCGAATCGATACAGACCCGAAATAAACGGCAATGACGTAGAATGTGGTATCACTGGATCCCTGGAAAATCGCTGACAGCCTGCCGGGGAACGAGTCGGCGCCAAAGCGGGTCATGGTATCTACCATCATGGCGCGTGCGCCGCTCCCACTGAGGGGTTTCATGAGGGCTGTGGGCAATGCCGATACGAAGTCGGTACGCATGCCCATCGCCGAAAACAAGCTGCTAAGTCCTTCCGTAAGGAAAGTGAATGCGCCCGAATTACGCAGCACGCTGATGGCCACAAGCATCGCCACCAGGTATGGGATGATGCGGATGGCCACATCGAATCCACCCTTGGCGCCCTCTACAAATGCCTCGAAGACATTTACCTTCCGGTACATGCCACCAAGGAGAAAGGCGAGGAAGATCAACATTATCAGTCCGTTGCTCAACACCGAGGAAAATGTTTCAATGCCACCGGAACCCAGCGAAGTCAGGTACCAGATCAATGCGGCAATCAAGGCTGAAATCCCAAGCACCCATCCCAGTATAACGGGCTGTAACAGACTGATCCGCTGGCGAATCGACACGATGGTAAGCGCCGCAACAGTTGCTGTAAATGTGGCGATCATGCAAGGAATGAAGATATCAGTGGGATTGGCGGCCGGAGGGTTTACCGCAGCTCGCATGGCGATGATGCTGACAGGGATCAGCGTCAGTCCGGATGCATGAAGTACCAGAAACATGATCTGGGCATTGGAAGCCCTTTCCTTTTCAGGATTGAGTTCCTGCAGGCTTTGCATGGCTTTGAGCCCAAAGGGGGTGGCGGCATTGTCCAGACCAAGCAGGTTGGCTGAGAAATTCATCATCATGTGCCCCATCGCCGGATGGTTTTTGGGGACTTCAGGAAAAAGCCTGCCAAAAAAGGGTCCGACAATCCTCGACAAAAACCGGATCGCACCGGCCTTCTCCCCGATATTCATGAAGCCCAGAAAAAGGGTCATCACACCAATGAGTTTAAACGACAGATCGACACTGTCTCCGGCGGATTTGAAAATTCCATCCACGATCGTCTTAAAAATCATGGTGTCGCCGGTGGTCAGCCACTGAATACAGGCGAGTCCGAAAGAGACCAGGAAAAATCCAAGCCAAATGTAACTAAGGGTCATAAGTTCGGTTTCGTGGTGAATTTCGGCTTTTTTGCAGGGCGTGGCAAACAAATCTTGCCGGCTGGGTTATCTTTGCGGCTTCCATGTCGGGATAAAGCGGCATGGACACATCCCATGGCATTACAGGCAGGCATTGTCGGACTCCCCAACGTAGGTAAATCGACACTCTTCAACGCACTGAGCAGTGCAAAAGCGCAGGCGGCAAACTTCCCCTTTTGCACCATCGAACCAAATATCGGCGTGATCACCGTTCCGGATCATCGACTGATCGAATTGGAGAAGATGGTCAAACCGAACCGTGTCGTTCCAACCACCGTTGAGATCGTAGACATCGCCGGACTGGTAAAAGGCGCCAGCAAAGGTGAAGGATTGGGTAATCAGTTCCTTGGAAACATCAGGAGTACGGACGCCATCATCCATGTGCTCAGATGTTTTGAAGACGATAATGTAATTCATGTGGATGGATCCGTGGATCCTGTGCGTGACAAAGAAATCATCGATACGGAATTACAGTTGAAGGATCTCGACAGTGTCGAAAAGAAGATTTCGAAGTCTGAAAAACAAGCCAAATCCGGCGACAAGGAATTGTTGCGTGGACTGGAGATCCTGACGACATTGAAAGCGCACTTGGAACAGGGCAAAAATGCCCGGTCGATGGAACTTTCAAAAGAGGACATAGCCAAACATGTAGATGACATGTTCCTCCTGACCATGAAGCCCGTAATCTATGTCTGCAACGTGGATGAGAAAAGCGTGGTGTCAGGAAACCGCCACACACAGTCCGTCATCGATGCGGTGAAATCAGAGCATGCCGAGATCCTGTTTGTAAGCGCCGCCATCGAAAGTGAAATTGCGGTAATGGAAAGCTACGATGACCGTCAGATGTTCCTCGAGGATATGGGACTCAGTGAGAGTGGTGTTGCCAGACTGATC
>JBEEMB010000076.1:0-2644 GCA_041167815.1 Bacteroidota bacterium
CATCCGCTGTTCCGGCATTTCGAAACCTGTCGTTCAGAGATGATGCACGATCGGACATCGCATCATTGAGTTCCGTCGCCGGCTTCATGGGCGTTGACGGAACAGGTGATAAGGCTTGGACAGGCATGGGTTCATGCATCGGCAAGGTTGATGCATGCGGCATTGTGCCGGCACTTGGAACAGGATAGTTTTTCTCAAAACCAGGCTCATCATCATTGAGATGTGAGAGATCCGGACGGAGGTGCTGCTGTCGGATTTGGCGCAATTCGGCCGCTTCCCGCAAAGCACGAAGTTCCTCTTCGATTTCAGCTTCATCCACCTCCAGAATTTGAATGACCGGGTCGGGCTCCGACAAAACAGGCTGGGCAGGTGGAAGCTGCTGTCCAACTGCGGACGTTTCATCTTCGGAGATATCCCGGACCCTTGGAGGAGCGTGCCTGATGGCATTTTCCAAGGCCGTGAGGGTACGCAAGAGAACGGCAGCCGGTTCTCCTGCCCGAAACTGTCTGTTCAGTTTTTCCAACAATTGCTCCGCAGTTTCCATATCAAAAGGGTTAGTTTTGCCGCTCAGTGGGTACGGTGAGGGCCGTATCTGCAAACCTACATCAGATTTCATTCCATCATGTTTATAGAACCGAATATTCGGGAAGGTTCCGGCGGTTGGATCGAAGTGATCTGCGGATCCATGTTTTCCGGCAAGACAGAAGAGTTGATCCGGAGACTGAAGCGCGTTCGCATAGCCAATCTCGATGCAAGGATCTTCAAACCCAGCATCGACGACAGGTATCATACGGAACAGATCGTTTCCCATGACGAACAATTTTTATCGGCCAGGCCGGTTTTGCACAGCAGTGAAATCATCACATTGGCAGGATCGGCGCACGTGGTGGGTGTTGACGAGGCTCAGTTCTTTGACGAAGGGATTCTTGAAGCATGTGAAACATTGGCCAATGGTGGAGCACGCGTCATCGTGGCCGGGCTCGATATGGATTATACCGGAAAACCATTCGGTCCAATGCCAGGATTACTCTCCATTGCAGATTATGTGACCAAACTCCATGCCATTTGTATGCGCTGTGGTTCCATTGCACATTATTCGCACCGGACATCAGTTGATGAGGGGCAAGTGGTGATTGGAGAAAAAGACCGGTACGAGCCATTGTGCAGAAAATGCTATCCGCACCATTTGAAATGACCTGAGAGATCTCCATAAACCTAACCCATTGCGCCCCAAAGCCGTCATCAGCCTTTTTCGGAAGGATTTACTCCTGGAACTACGCCAGCAGTATGCCCTTTATGGAGTGATGCTGTATGTCTTGTCCACGGTTTTTGTGCTATATCTGACGATGGACCAGCCGGTGGCTGAGACATGGAATGCCTTGTTCTGGGTAATGCAGCTTTTTGTTTGTATCAATGCGGTGGCGAAGAGTTTCCTTCAGGAGTCGAGGGGCAGGATGCTGTATTTTCATACCATCGCCAGCCCGGCTGAGTTCGTGACCGCAAAAGTGCTGTATAATTTGCTGTTGATGGCCGTTATGAACGGACTGACCCTGATCTTGTTCCTTGCCTTTATGGGTGACCCGACGGATTCGATCTGGCGGTTCATGGGCATCAGTTTTTTAGGGGCTTTCGGATTAGCGCTCATTTTTACGATGCTGGCAGCCATCGCCTCCAAAGCGATGCAACAGGCTTCGTTGATGGCGATTCTTGGCTTTCCGGTCATTATGCCTCAGTTGCTCTTGTTGATGCGGTTGTCCAAAGTCGCCTTTTCAGAGACATTTGCGGCAGGTGCCGACTCCGGGATTGTATGGCTGTTGCTCGCATTGGATGCGAGCGTTGTGCTGCTGACCCTCATTTTATTCCCCTTTCTGTGGAAAGATTGAAGGGGGACAGTACCTTTGCTGAAGGATATAATACTGATTATTCAAAAACGGCATACAACAAACACCTTAGGTTTGTGTTTTAATAGCTGATAAACCATCGCATTCATGCGAAAATCCTGGTGGAAGATATTGAGTGTAGTGCTGCTTGCCTACGCAGTCATTGGAGGCCTGTTGCTTCCTGTCCCGAAGATCCCTCAGCTTCAGGAGACGATCAGAAATCTGTATTATCATGTGTGCATGTGGTTTGCCATGATGATCCTTTTTACAACCTCTGTCGTTTACAGCATCAAACATTTGCGGACACTTGACATTGGGTATGACCTGCGTGCACGGGTATTTGCGGCCATCGGATTGATATTTGGCCTCTTGGGTTATGGCACCGGCGCTATATGGGCGGCATACACATGGGCGGATCCAAACAATCCTGCCTACGCCTCTTTCGGATCAATTGCCCGTGAGCCAAAGCTTATTGGCGCTGCCATGGCGATCCTGGTCTATTTTGCTTATTTCATTCTGAGAGATTCTGTAACGGACATCGACAAGCGTGCCCGTGTAAGTGCGGTATACAACATCTTCGCTTACGCGATGCTTTTCCCCTCCATTTGGATTGTTCCTCGGCTGTTGCCCAGCCTTCATCCCGGCCAGGAGGGAAATCCAGCCCTCAACTTCAACGACATCGATGCCCGAATGCGAATGGTTTTCTATCCCGCAGTCATCGGCTGGACTTTGCTGGGGGTTTGGATCGCCACGCTGAGGATCAG
>JBEEMB010000170.1:0-7561 GCA_041167815.1 Bacteroidota bacterium
ACGCGTGGATACTTCTTCTCCGCTTTCCGTACTCAAAGACTCGCTGAAGAAGAACTTGAGACGATAAGTGCCGAATTCCGTTTGTACGAACTTGCTGTTGGCCACCCGGGAAACCGTGGAAATATCAAGGCCGGTAGTGGCAGCAATGTCCTTCAGGATCATGGGGCGCATTGTCGTTTCATCACCCGTCAGAAAAAACTCCTCCTGGTGTTGCATGATGGCCCCCATGGTCAACAACAGCGTTTGCTGACGCTGACGTATGGCATCAATGAACCACTTGGCCGCATCAATCTTCTGTTTGATGAACATGACCGCCTCTTTCTGACGCCGGTCGCTCTTGCTGCCCTTCTCATAGTCGCGCAGCATTTCACGATAACCCTCACTGACCCTGAGATCCGGGGCATTCCTTGCATTGAGCGTCACGTCCAACTTTCCGGCATTGTGATGGATGAAAAAATCCGGGATCAGATAAGTGTCTGAAGACCCTTCACTACCCAACTGGCCGCCAGGCTTCGGATTCAACCGCAGGATGATGGCGATGGCATCGCGCAGGTCTTCATCCGTAAGATTCAACGAACGCTGGATTTTCTCATAATGCTTCCGGGTGAACTCTTCGAAATATTTCTCTAAAATGCGGATGGCAAATTGCTGAAGATCCTCATCACCAGAGGGAACACGTCGATACAGTTGCAACAACAAACACTCGCGCAGGTCACGCGCTGCAATGCCCGGCGGATCGAACTGCTGTATCACCCTGATCAACGCCTCCGTCTCTGCAACCGTCGTGTTTATATTTTGACGGAAAGCCAGATCATCCACGATCGATTCCGTTTCGCGACGCAGGTATCCGTCATCATCCAAACTACCCACGATATGCTCCGCAATGCGATGGGCCTCTTCACTCAAATTGAGCATGCCCAGCTGTTCCGACAATAACTCGTGGAAAGATGATTCCACACGCTGCGGTATCACACGGCCATCATCAAGCTCCGGATGATTGTCGTCCCGAAGGCGATAATCCCCGACCTCATCCTCATCCTGCACATAATCGCTTAAATCAAGATTTCCATAATCCTCCTCACCTGCATCATCCCCATCATAATCATCACCCTCGGAACCTGCATCCAATCCGTCTCCCAGCTCGTCATTGACCGAGTTGGCACCACCATCATCAGACATCTCCAATGCCGGATTTTCTTCCAATTCCTCCTTGATCCGTTCTTCAAGATTGGCAGTAGGTACCTGCAACAGCTTCATCAACTGGATCTGTTGAGGAGACAGCTTCTGGAGAAGCTTCTGCTGCAGGCTTTGATGAAGGGCCATATAAAAAGAAAATTACCGGGTTTGGAAAAATCGATGCACCCATCAAAAATCAAGCCTAAATTTACGATAAATCCGGAGAATCGATGTGGATGACAATTTCCATCTTGTGCATGTCAGTCTTTTCGACAAAAGACAGCCTTGATGTTCCCCGAAAGGATACGTTGATGGTGAAAAAGGCATTCTTCAATATGAAAGATACCGTGGTCGTTAATCCAGGGAAACCGCCGATCAGGATTGGATTCCATGCCCCGCTGCCCGACGGACAAGTGAGGAACTGGGGTGTATTCTGTCGTCAGGAATGGGCCTTGGAAAAAAAGACAGGCTTACCCATCCGCGTCAGACTAGGCTCACTGGAGTACGTCGACCGGCTCGAAGGCAAGAGAAAATAAGCCGTCCAGGCTATCCACCCACAAATGACCGGCTGAGCGGTCATTTATGGCTCGACACGGCGCCAACCGCCTTGTTGGTCCCTGACAAATCTGATTTGAGCTCCTGCTTGAGTGCCCACTTCGCTTTCACGATTACCGGCATCCACATAAGTTACGTGATATTGCATCAGCTGTGCATCCGACGGACAAGTCAAATCGAACTGCACACGCTGAGCATAAGGTAGAACGGCAATCAATCTGGAAACAGCCCCATCCTTCTCCTCACCATAACGGGCATATACAGCCACTTGACGGATCTTGCCGGTCAACCCTTCAGGAGCCACTACCGTCAGACGCATTAGATCTTCGCGCTGCAAAGATGCAGTTTCAATCCTCGGTGAAGGAGGCTTGACGCCCGTCAGACGCGGAACGGGAGGCACCAGCGCAGGATAGCGGTAGAAACGAGTCCGCAGCGTGTCATTCCAACCAAGCGGATTACGAAGGAAGGTCTTACTGCTGAAATAAACGGCACCATTGATGTTTGGAGTCTGGCGAATTGCCTGCAATTGACGCGGAATCAATGTCCGATCCTTCCATATCGTGTTACTGCCGGCCCGGTAATATCCCAGACCAATGTAGCAAGGCTTGCCATAGGAATGCTTGCTCCACCAGTCCAGCAACGGCTCAAACGGCGCATTGGGATGGGAAAACTCCCAGTAAAGCTGCGGCGCCACATAATCGATCCAATCGTTTTTCAGCCACAGCAGGATATCCGCATACAAATCGTCGTAATTGGTCTGGCCCGCCCGGGTGGCACTTCCCCGGGGATCCTGATCCTGATTCCTCCATACGCCAAATGGTGATATCCCAAATCTGCAGTCAGGGTTGGCCTCTTTGATCACCCGATGCAGCCGTACAATAATGGAATCAACGTTGCTCCGGCGCCAGTCGTCCCTGGACATACCATTTCCATAAAGCCGAAAGGTTGAAGTGTCCGGAAACTCTTTTCCACTGATTCGATACGGGTAGAAATAATCATCAAAGTGAATGGCGTCCACATCATAACGATGAACGATATCGGATACGACATTGCCGACAAACACCTGAGCTTCAGGGTGACCGGGATCAAAATATCGCTTATCACCATAATCCAGAAACCAACCTGGCTGCTGACGGGTGATATGATTTGATGCAACGGAGGATCTGCTGATATTGAATACGGCACGGTACGGATTCAACCAGGCATGGAATTCCATACCCCGCTTGTGCGTTTCCTCTACCATGAATTGCAGAGGGTCGTAGTATGGTTCAGGCGCCTTGCCCTGAACTCCGGTAAGCCATTCACTCCATGGTTCAAATGGGGATGGATAGAAGGCATCCGCAGCGGGACGAATCTGCATGATGATCGCATTCATGCCATTGGCCTTATGAAGATCCAGCATCTGAATGAACTCAGCCTGTTGTTCTGCGGTGGTTAAGCCCTTACGGGATGGCCAATCGATATTATCAACGGTGGCAATCCAGGCACCTCTGAATTCGTGACGGGGAGATACCTCGTCCTGTGCAAAAACTGCGCTCAGAATGCCCGGTATCAGGGCAAAAAGTCGAATAGCACCAGACAACAGACCCCTGCCAAACACACTTGTTCCATGATTTATCATATGACAAATTTACGATCGTCTTCCATTAACGGTCCCCGTGGAGATCCTTATAAGAATGATTAACAAATTCGAAGGTATAGATCCGCATCAGAATGATCAGATAGCTGAACAACAGCGGACCGAAAATAAAGCCCATAAAACCAAACAGGTTCAACCCGACAATCACACCAAACACTGTGACAAGCGGGTGGACATCACCGATCTTTTTCATCAGTTTGATGCGTGCCACGTAATCTATATTCCCTGTCACGATCAAGCTGTAGATCATCAAACCCGTCCCCTGCCAATTCATACCCTGGGCAAATAAATATATGACCAATGGCACCCAGATGACCAGCGTACCTACAATGGGGAAAAAGGCAAACACGCCCGTTAGAAATCCCCACATCCCCCAGTCGTTCAGTCCAAAAATGGCATATCCGATCGTGGCAGTAATGCCCTGAATAAGTGAAATCAATGGGATGCCAATCGCATTGGCACGCACACTCGTCATCGTTTCAGCAGCCAAGACATCAATGCTCGAACGGCTGAGCGGCAGATATCCGTTGATATGTCGTTCCATGTCACGGCCATTCGTGAACATGAAATAGAGCACAAAAAACATGACCGCGATATTACTGAGTATGTTCGCCGTGCTGTTTAAGAAAGTAGGAATGAAACTACTCATTCTGGTGCGCACAGAAGTGATCGATTCGGTGGTTACCACCTCAAAGCCGGCAATAGCCGTGATTCGGTCAGACAAAGCCTTCACGCCTTTTAACAATTCATCAGAATGACTGAATATGTCATGGATCCTCGGTGTAACCAAATGGAAAACATAGTACAACGGCAGGCCGATCAGAACGAACAAAGCGGTCAAAAACAGGGTGGCAGTGATTGACTTTCCCCATTTTCGGCGTTCAGTCAGATCAAACCAGAGGTTACGACCAATGATATAAAAAGTTACAGCACCCAGAAATCCAGGGAGAAAGACATATAATTCCTCCACGATCAGAAACCCCAGCGCCAAAATGATGAACAGGATAATGATCTGTCGTATCCGGTTGTTGAATTGCTCTGTCATGATCAATAAGTTTATGGACAGCGCGGTGATGCTTTACCATGGAATGTCTTCGGTTCCCCGGCTCGGCAATTCGGAGTTCTGTCAGCCCCAAACTTTTGTCCCCTCACTGCAGTTGGAACAAATATCAATGTTTTTCCGACCCTTCATGAGTTCCGAACGAAAGCTGCGATATGACGCATTGTGCCATATTTCACGGAAAGAGGCGTGTTTCAGATCTCCGAGTCGGTGCGTAGCGTCCTTGTCAAAACAACATGGCACGGCGATACCATCCCACGTAATCACATTTGCATGCCAGAGTTTCCAGCAATGATTGGCGAGTTTGTTTTTAGGGATCCGCTTGCCGGTCGAATCGGTCTTGTATCGGCTGAATCGATCGATGCTGGTGACCAGTCCATTCGGATCTTCCTCGTAGTCATAGATCTGAGCGGTCTTATACCATACGGCATCCACGCCAACTTCCTTACCCAGTCGCTCCACTTCCTCGATCTGATGTTCGTTTGGACGAACGACAAGAAACTGGAAGATGATGAATGGGGTCTTACTTTTCTTTTCCCGTTTCCACTTGACGATCTCGCGTGCCCCTGCGATCACCTTGTCTAATTTTCCACCCACCCGATATTGTTGGTAAACATCCTGCGTGGTGCCATCAATGGAGATGATCAGTCGATCGAGTCCACTTTCTACCGTGCGGCGCGCGTTATCTGCGGTGAGATAATGGGCATTCGTTGAAGTTGCGGTATAAATGCCTTTTGATGAAGCATAGGCGACCATCTCCAGAAAGGCGGGATTCAGGTATGGCTCTCCCTGAAAATAAAAGATCAGATACATCAGATCGCGATGGATCTCGTCAATTGTCCTTTTGAAAAAAGACGATTCAAGCATGCCCGTCGGCCGGGTGAAGGCACGCAAACCACTCGGACATTCCGGACAACGCAGATTACAGGAAGTCGTAGGCTCAAAAGAAATCGAAATCGGCAAGCCCCATTGGATCGGGCGACCGGTCAGTCTACTCAGTTGGAAGCTGGAATATACTTTCAACGCATTCCATGCCCGTCTGGGCGTGATGCGCGATATCAGATTAAAGGTGTCCGTTAGGTTCGGGGCTTGCATACAATGTAAAATTAATCGAATGCCGGTTCCTTCCATTGAAATTGAATAGGATGTTTCTTTGCATCAATGCCAGCCAGAAAATCGGTCAAGCCGAAACATACACCCAGGAAACAGCGAAAAAGGAAGGCCCTTAAGATCCTGGCTGCATGTGCATTCACCACATGCCTGGGGATACTGGGCTATCTGTTGACTGATTATATCCTCGAGAGAAGAGCCAGATTTGCCAAATATCCGGGGTTCGGCATTTCCATCCCCACTGATTTTAGCATTTATGGCATCGATGTATCCCATCACCAGGGGCGCATCGCCTGGGATGCTGTCAAGCAAATGCATGAAGGCGATATCAGGCTGGGATTTGCATTCATCAAGGCCACAGAAGGTGTGCAATCGAATGATCCCCGGTTCGAAAGAAACTGGCGAAATGCAAGACAACAAGGAATCCGTCGCGGAGCCTATCACTATTTTCTACCTGACAAAAACGCAAAGCTTCAGGCCAATCACTTCATTCAACAAGTGAAACTCAGCAAAGGTGACCTTCCCCCCGTCTTAGACGTGGAAGAAACCCGCGGAATGCCGGCAAGCACCATCAAAAAAAGGGTGAGGGAATGGCTCGAAATCGTCAGACGCCACTATGGGGTGAAACCCATCATTTACGCAAGCCCTTCTTTCTATCATGATGTATTGGGAGATGATTTCAATGATTATAAACTTTGGGTTGCGCACTATGTACGTCAAAACCAACCCCGCATCGGCAGGGATTGGGTTTTCTGGCAATTCAGTGAATCAGGGAGAGTCAATGGGATTCGTGCCAAAGTAGACTTCAATGTTTTCAGAGGAGACTCGACAGAATTCCGGAAATTGCTGATACCTTGATGAACAACGCCTGTTGAACCTTGTTTGCAGTCAGATAATTATCACCAATCTATGGAGCCCGATATAGCCTTCTTCCTTAAAAAAATTGTCTGGAGTCTGTCTGCAGCTCTCGTATGGATGCTGGTGAACACTTTGTTCGGCATTCGATTTCGCTATTTCCTCTTTGAGGAAGGACATGCGATCGGGTCCTCCATTTTTTACGGATGGCTTGTGGTCAGTGTATTCCTGATGCTCAGGCTTTACCGGAAATGGTGGAGACACCGCGAACGGCTGGTTCGATGAAATTTCTTCCTCCCATCATTGCTTACCATCGAGTATGATGGGTACACTACCCTTCGAAGGCATCACAATGATTTTTGAATTGGCAGAACCTGCAAGCTCCCTCATAGCTTTGATCTGCTCGTATTGTAGCTGCCTTTCAGACAAACTCTCGCTTACGATCCGTTGATAATCTGCGATGCCCTGTGCCTCCACCCGCTTGCGTTCCGCCTCTTGTTTTTCCTTCAACAATACGAACTGCATCTTTTGCGCGTCCTGTTCCGCATTGATCTTTTGCTCGATCACGGACTTAACAGAACCTGGAAGTGTGATATTCCTGACGAGCAGGTTTTCTAAAAACAAACCCCTCTTTTTGAAATCCTGATCGATCGATTTGAAAATCCGGTCCTGAAACTCATCGCGTTTTGTTGAATACAACGACACGGCATCATAATAAACGGCATTGTCACGAATCCGGGTACGAGTGATGGGTCTCACAATCTTATCCTCGTAGTTTACTCCGATCTCTCTGATCAAACGGGGCGCTTCTTCAGGAATCACCCGATAAAGGACGGAGAGATCGATCGTTACTTCCAGTCCATCGGATGTCAATACACGGATGGCATCATCTCCCGCCTGCGAGCCTTCATCATGTTGACCGCTCATGGTATAATTCTGTGTTCTGATATCAAGCGATCTGACATCCATCACAGGATTCACAAAATTCAAACCACTGGGCAAAATATCCGGCTGTACCTTCCCAAACAAGGATTTAACCCCCACAAAACCGGCATCGATTTGCTTCACGGCAGAAGTGACCAGACCAAGAACCATTATAAATATGCCTACACCGCGTAATATCTGTTTGACTTTGCGAGCAGATTCATGCGTTCCCACCGGAATAA
>JBEEMB010000237.1:0-2938 GCA_041167815.1 Bacteroidota bacterium
AGACGGTGAAGAGGCATTGATCAAAGCAAAAGAGTTGATGCCGGACCTCATTATCCTGGATGTGATGATGCCACGCAGGACGGGCATGGAAGTATGCCGGATGCTGCGCGCGCAAGAGGCCTTCAATGATACCCTCATTATTTTCCTCACTGCATTGAACGACGAACTCTCCCATGTGAAAGGACTTGAATTCGGTGCTGATGATTTCATCAGCAAACCGGTCAGTCCACGTGTATTGGTCACAAAAGTCAACTCCCTGTTCCGCCGGATCAGCAAGTCGGAAGATAATCCCGTACTTCAAACCGGCGGATTGACCATCGATCCCAGCAGATTTGTCGTAGAATACCAGGGCAGTCAGATCGTACTCGCTAAAAAAGAGTTTGAACTGCTATATCTCCTCGCTTCCCGCCCCGGACGTGTGTTCCTCCGCAATGAAATCCTCAGCCAGATATGGGGGGCGGATGTCATCGTGGGCGACCGCACCATCGACGTACATATCCGCAAAGTGCGTCAAAAACTGGGCATTGATTGCATCACCACCGTCAAGGGCGTAGGTTACAAGTTCGAACATTGACCAGCAGGCGTAGCCGGTCGGCGGCACACGGATACATTTGAAAATATGATCATATTTTCGTACATTCCGTAAATCACTACGCATCACTTCTACATGATTCCGAAGAAGAATATCACGCCCCGGCAGATTGCCATAATAAATTCGGCTGCCATCGCAACGGTGGCTTCAGCAGCCAACATGTTGTTCAACCGTGAGTTGCTGGAATCTTTCATCACTTTTGTCGGGCTTTTCATCATCACCTATGCACTGACCCTGCTATTCATCCAGCGCTTCATCTTCCGCAAGATCAAACTCATTTACAAATTCATACATCAGACAAAGGCTACCAAGCGGGAAGAGTTTTATTACAAACACATCCTTCCGCAAAAGAGCATGGAAGAAGTGAGCGAAGATGTGGAGAAATGGGCCACACAACGCAAGGAAGAAGTGGAGGTGCTGCGGCAAAATGAAGCATACAGAAAAGAGTTCCTCCAGAACCTCTCCCATGAAATCAAAACACCGGTGTTTGCCATCCAGGGATATGTGGATACACTGATACACGGGGCGCTTGAAAACCCATCGGTAAACCGGAAGTTTCTGGAGAGCACAGCCCGAAACATCGACCGACTCGTGAATCTGATCGGTGATCTGGACGAGATTTCCCGGTTGGAAAGCGGCGAACAAGTGCTCAATCCATCAACCTTCGTGATTCAGGATCTGATCAAGGACGTCTACGAGACACTGGCAATCAAAGCCAAGGATAAAGGCACCAGACTGATGGTGAAAAAAGGCTGCGAGGACCCGGTCAGCGTATATGCCGATAAGGAAAAGATCCGGCAGGTGTTGACGAACCTGGTCGATAATGCGATCAAATACGGCAAACAGGATGGCATGGTGGAAGCCAGTGTCTACAACACAGACGGCAGGAACATCCTGGTGGAAGTCAGTGACGACGGCATTGGCATCGCAGAAGAGCACCTCTCACGCGTTTTTGAACGATTCTACCGGACAGACTACGGACGCAGCAGGAATATCGGAGGTACGGGTCTGGGATTAGCCATCTGTAAGCACATCGTGGAAGCGCACGGCCACAGCATCCACGTACGCAGCAATCCAGAAGTTGGTTCCACCTTCGGTTTCACCGTCAGTGCCCGTCCCTCGTAAGTGCTTAACCTTCAGGGAACATCGTTCTGTAACGCCGGCCAAACCAGCCCAGTGAAACTGCCATCACAGCAAAGCCGATCAGGGAAAACCCCAGCACACCCCAGGCGTAATAGTCGGACCACGTGATGTTGAATTGCATCGTCTCTTTTACGATCATCAGAGACACGCTGCCCAGATAACCAAAGGCATCCGTGATGTACATCAGAAAACCAACATTGGCAGCCATTCGGAAACTGGCGATCAAACGCTCAAAGAAGATGCTGTTGAAAGGAATATATGCCATGTAAAGCCCAAGTCCGGTCAGTTGCATCCACCATGGCCCTGAAAGTCTACCCGACAGAAACAACGCAGAGGCAAGCCCTCCGGTCAGAAATCCCATGATGATGGCACCATGCACCAACCGGAAAGCGAGCATATTCCGCTTTACAAAGACCAACATACCCATCATCGCGAGTACGATCACAGAGGTGATGGTTTCCGTACGGGTGAAGATTGAATAATTGTCGCCATAGCCCAGTTCCCGCCACATATTCGCCATGTAATTGTCCCGGATATCCCGCAGGATGGTCAGAAAAATATAAGTAAAAGTGACCAGGGCAATACCTGTGCCCAACGTTTTCATAAACACCTTCCGATCAGCGGGCTGCATGGGAATCCGTCGTGCACGGGCCTTTTCATCATCGGCGTCCGGTGGCGGAATCTGTTCCATCAGCCATAAGAAAATGGCCAGTGGCAGGGCGAAAACGGCTCCCGTCATGAAAGGCATCCATTTTTCCGACACGCCGTGTTCGATCATCAGCCATTTACCCACCGACCGGCTGAAGCCTCCGGCGAAAATGAAACTGACCGCCATCACAGAACCCGTCAGATCGGTGGAACGTCTGCCTTCCACATAACTGAATACGACACCCCACAGAAAGCCCAACATGAAGCCATTGATGAAGAACCACAACAATCCAAGTGCATCGGGTGTGATGGCAAACAACAACAGGCAGGCCCAGGAAATCCCGATCATCAGGGCAACGGTTACCCAGCGACCAGTGCGACGCAAGGCAGAGATAAAAACAATACCGTAGAACTTACTGATCATGTACCCCATCACCTGGCTGATGATCAGCAGGGTTTGATAGGAAAAGACGCCGATACGCAATCCATCGAAGGTGGCGACAGTGAATGTCTTTCGATAGGAAAACACACAGGCGTAAGTCAGAAATGCAACTA
>JBEEMB010000148.1:0-4020 GCA_041167815.1 Bacteroidota bacterium
GTATTTGGCCGTCCTTCGCAGAAATCTGTGGCTGCCGGCACCCCGATCGTGGAGGGTATTCCCAATGGTCTTGGAGATGTACAGGCATTGAATTTCAATGGTGGTCCGCAAGGGGTTTCAAGGGTAGGTTATACTTTCGCTTGTCTGGTTTGCAACGATGCCGGGCAGCCTGCTCCTGATCCGACGGCACCACGTGGCATCCTCATGACTTATTCGCAGCTGCAGTTGTTGCTGGCAGAGGCCCGTGAGCGTGGATTGATCTCGACTGGTGATGCCACCACCTATTATTCGAACGGGGTATTGTCCAACTTCGATTATTGGAAATCAGTGGTTCCTTCTTCTTATGGCATCGATGTAACGAGTGGTGCTGCTTACCTCGCACAGTCGACGGTAGCGCTTACGGGTACCACTGCCCAAAAGCTTGAAAGAATTCATTTCCAAAAATGGATCGCCAATTATTTCACAGGTCTTGAGGGTTGGTTCGAATGGCGTCGTACAGGTTCTCCTGCCATCGTACCGGGTCCCAACAACCTGAACAACAATCTCGTGCCAGTCAGATTTATCTACCCTGTGATCGAGCAGTCTTTGAATGGTGACAACAGAAAAGCTGCCGTTACCCGTCAGGGTGGAACGGATGATTTGAATACGAAGATGTGGCTGATCAAGTAAGCCTTTTTCATTGAAGACATCCCAAACAGAAAGCCCCTCGAAATAGGGGCTTTCTGCATATTTTTAAGCACACAAACCAATTTCATGCATAAGGTCTTTTTATTCTTTGTATGCTTCGTCCAATGTATGGCATTGCATGCTCAACAACAGACGATCCTTGAAGTGCCGGGGCGCGATTCATTTGCCATCATTCGCCCTGGCGGGGTTTCCGTATTGCCAAGCGGTCGCTATGTCACACCGGCAGGACGTGTCCGCCGGATCACACATGATCCGTTCGGAATGGCTGTTTCCCCTGATGGAAAGACGGCAGTGACGCTGCACAACGGTGTGTTCACCATACTGCCGCTGGGCAGTGACAGCGCGGTACGTGTACCGGATTATGCAGGTAAGATCCCATCGCCCTTCAAGAAAGGGTCACTGATCGGTGCGGCATTTGGTCCGGATGGACATACCGTTTACCTGAGTGGGGGAGATGCGGGTGTGGTGATTGCTTATGATATCCGTGCATTGAAGGTCGTTCGTACATACGAACTGGATGGACTTAGCGGCGACAGTGTGTACCAGGAGAGTTTCGCTTCAGATCTTGTTTATCATGCCGGCCGTAATGAACTGCTCGTTCTGGATCAGGCCAACTACCGGATGGTCAGGATTGATGTTAAAACGGGTGTGCGCGGACGTTCTGTTCGGACGGGGCGACTTCCTTTTGGTATTTCCGTAACACCTGATGGGGCCAAGGCCATCGTGGCCAATGTGGGCATGTATGCATACCCGTTGGTATCGGGTATGACAAAGGATAATGCAGACAGCCTGATGATCAACAGACACCCTTATGGTCATAATACTCCAGAGTCTATCAACGGTACCGTTATTGACGGCAGGGTGATCCCCGGTGTGGGAGACCCGAATGTTCCCGAGTCCATGAGCGTATTCATCATTGATCTGAAAGGTGATTCGGTACAGTCTGTCATACGTACCGGATTACCTGTCGGTCACATGATCGAAGATGCGGAAGTGATCGGTGGTGCGAGTCCCAACAGCATTGCCATCCATGCTCCTTATGCGTATGTGACGAACGCCACCAACGACAACGTGGCTGTCATCGATTACACAACAGGTAAGCTGCTCCGACATATACCCATAACGGTTGATGCGCGGTTGGATAAATATCGTGGCTATCTGCCATTCGGTATCACCATCAACCGGGATGGGTCACGTCTCTATGTGGCATTGCTGGGTTTCAATGCGGTGGCAGTGCTTGACACGCGTACAGATCGCACCTTGGGAATGATTCCGGCCGGCTGGGGGCCCACGCGCGTTTTATTGACCCCGGATGAAAACGAATTGTTGATTGCCAGTTGCAGAGGTTTGGGTGCCGGTCCAAATGGCGGCAAGGATTTCATTGCGCCGAATCAAGGAAGTTATGTGGGAGATATTCAACTGGCTACTTTCCAGGAAGTGCATATTCCTGATGCGGACAAGCTGGATGAATATACCAGTCAGGTATTGTCTAACACATTTGTCGAACGAAAAATAAATACAAATCTGATTCCGGCACTTCCCGGAACGGGAACTTCCCCCATCAAACATATTGTCTATATCACGAAAGAAAACAGGACATATGATGAGATGCTCGGGCAGCTGCCTTCGGGCAGAGGTGATTCCTCCCTGGCACGATTCGGACTCCGATCAGAAATCAAGATGAAAAGTGCCCGTACAGGTAAGTTTGATTCGTTGATCTTTCGTGGTGCGGATGTGTCCCCAAATCATCACCGGGTTGCCTCTCAGTTTTCATTTTCAGATAATTTTTATTGCGACAGCGATGCGTCCATCCATGGACATCACTGGATGATGGGTGTGATCCCTAACGAGTGGGTGGAGACAAACTCAAACACCAGCAAGACGGCGAATTTGTTTTCACCGGCACCCGGCCGCCGTTTCCCGGGTTCGACGGGCAGTATGGATCCCGAGGATTTTGCGGAGACCGGTGGCCTCTGGGAAGCACTGGTGCGCAAAGGGGTTTCTTTTTACAATTTTGGGGAAGCCAACGAAACGGCGCATGTACGCGAAGAGTGGAACGATACGGCTACCGGAGCCGCCCACGCCGTGATGGTGCCCATGCAGAAAGCGCTGTACACCAGGACCAGCCGGGATTATGCAGGCTACAATACGAACGTTCCGGATCAATTGCGTGCGGATCAGTTCGAGCGTGAGTTCACCCGAAAATGGCTGAAGGGCAAAGAGAAAATGCCGTCGCTTGTAACCATTCAACTTCCGAATGATCATACGGCATCACCAAGGCCGGCATACGGCTATCCTTATACGCATAGTTATGTTGCAGACAACGACCTGGCGTTGGGGCGGATGTTACATTTTCTTTCACGCACACCTTACTGGAAGAACATGCTGGTGATCGTGACGGAAGATGATCCACAGGGAGGCGTAGACCATGTAGATGCGCACCGAAGTATTTTAATGATGGCAGGTCCTTATGTGAAACGGGGTCATACATCCCATACACATGCGAATTTTGGATCCATTTTACGCGTGATCTACAATGTTCTGGGTGTCCCATACGTCAATCAATATGATGTAACGGCTTCATATCTTGGCGACTTTTTCACAACACAGCCTGACTTTCGTCCATACACCTTATCATTCCCTGATAAGCGTGTTTTTGACCCTAAGCTGGCTATGAAGCGCTATGGTCGTGAAACAGATTGGCGCAAAGTGTTGCAAGGGCCGAAGATGGATGATGAGCAGGATCAGCGAAGCGGAGATTATCGGGAGGAATGATGTAAGATAACTCAACAAATAAATGAAAGCCCCGTGTAGACACACGGGGCTTTTTGATTGACTGTTTATGAAAAAAACGAAGCTCTGATAAGTATAATAGGTGAGGGTCGCAGCGGTTTACGACCCTCATTACATCAGCACCCACTTGTAGCTGTTGTAATTGAGGCGTAAAATTCATCTTCCAGCATGAATTGAATGTGAAATCATTCACCTCATGCATGAAGAAATGATGAATTCCTTTTCTTTGTTGGAGGGGAGTTAGTGCGAAGGTCTCCCATGAAAGCGGCATCTAACCATCATCAATTCCAACAACATGACACGTCTGCTCAGTCTTCTTCCTTTCACATTCGTGATGGCCACAGGGATCATCCGTGCCCAGTCACAACCTGTGACCTTACCCAATGGGTGGCATCTGACACCAGCCGGTAAATCATTTGCGCTCGGAGACCTTCCGTTGAATCTGGAGGTCAGTCGCAGTGGGCGTTACATGGCCGTAACCAATAACGGACAAAGCACGCAGATGATCCAGCTGGTGGATACAAAAGCGGAGCGTGTAGT
>JBEEMB010000100.1:0-4490 GCA_041167815.1 Bacteroidota bacterium
GACGTACAGGCTTTTCTGGTCCGCGAATTGTCGCTGGATCCGGCGCAGACTGCGCGATATGAAGTCTTGGTACAGCAACATCGCAATGCTGCCGATTCCATTCGTCGGGCTATGCGATCGGCCAAGGAGGAAATGTTCAGCCAGCTCCGGGATGAGCAGGCCGGCGATAGTCTGGTGGTACAGGCTGCCCGACGGGCTGCAGCATTGTCGACCGAGCTGGACTTGCGTACCATGGCCCATTTCAGGGATATCCGAAAGCTTTGCCGCCCCGATCAGCAGGAACGTTTCGATGACTTGTTGATGGATGTGGCCCGTATGATGTCTGCCCCACCGCCGCCAGGCCCGGGCGGTCCCCCGGGACCTCCGCCAGGATTTCCCCTTCCACCTGCTCGTTGATGCGCCTTAATTCATTTAAAAGGCGCGGCTGCGTGTGCTGTTGATCAGGACGATTGTCGGATGATCAGTTTACCGGCGATCCGTTTATCGATCACATCCCGGTCGCCGCTGACGAGTTGATCCAGGATCAAACGGGCAGCTTCCTCGCCGATCTCCCTTGTACGCACATCATAGGTGGTGAGTTGGGGTTCGATGATTTCACCGGTGTATTCGTTGCCGAATCCCACCACCCTAATTTGTTTGGGGATTTTAATCTTCTTCTTTTTGAGATGTCCGATGATCTGTACGGCACACTTGTCGGAAATCGAGAAGATCGCATCAATGGCTGGTGTCAGTTTCAGCCAGTTGTCGACGGCCCTGGTCACTTTTTCGTAACTGAAGTCGACGTATGCGAGCAGTTTTCGGTCTGGTGTGAATCCATGTTTTTCCAGCGTTTGCAGATAGCCTTTCAATCTTTTCTGGGTGATTGACAGACTTTTGGGACCAAGCAGCAGGGCGATTCTCTTACATCCTTTATCGATCAGGTGTTCTGTGACGGTTTCCGCCCCTGCTTCGTCATCCGCATGGATCCGGGAGATGGGCAGGTCTTCGGCCACGCGGTAAAACTGTACGATGGGTATGCGTTTATTCATCTGCATGCGGAGGTGTTCGAACGTGTCCGTATGCAGGGTATGACAGATCAGCAGTCCGTCGATCATATTGTTCATCAACGCCTGTATGTTGGCAATTTCGGTGTTATGATCTTCATCCGACTGGCAGATGACCACCCGATAACCGGAGCGTGCACATACCTGCTGGATGCCGCTGAGCATGGAAGAAAAGAACGTGGTATTCAGGTTTGGGATGATGACACCGATGGTATGTGTACTGCGATTCACCAGACTCTGGGCGAGCATGTTAGGCTGGTAATTCATATCATCCGCCAGGGTCTTGATATATGCCCTCGTTTGCGCGCTGATATCCGGATGATCATGGAGTGCCCTCGACACCGTGGCTATGGACACGCCTGCTGCCTGTGCGATATCGCGGAGCGAGGTCGGGCCCGCTTCCTTCGACGGGGTTTCCCTTACTCGTTTCTTTGGTGTGGGATTGACAAAGTGGTAATCGCAATCCTTACAGTAATAACGCTGCTTGTTGCGTACGATTCCGGATTTCAAAATGCGTTCCGGTTGCTGACATTTTGGACACTTGACCCTCGGCATCTGAAATAAATTTATCTATCTATCTTAAACGTTTGCGTCATGGTTTACGATAGTTAATACATCTGCGACGTTACGAACCAAATTGGTCATTATCAAATTCTGGTCTACTTTCCATTTGATATAAATCAAAGTTATTTTATGTTGGTTGATCAAGGGGGAGAGCCTCGTGGTATAAGGACCGAGCGAATATCCGTGGATATCGTTGTAGTTGGAGGCGGTTTATCGGGCGTGAGTGCTGCATTGTCAGCCGCCCGGGCTGGTGCTGCCGTTGCATTGGTGCAGGATCGTCCTGTCCTTGGCGGGAATGCATCCAGTGAAGTCAGGCTTTGGGTATTGGGTGCGACGTCCCACATGGGGAATAACAATCGGTGGGCGCGAGAAGGGGGCATGCTGGATGAGATCCTCATAGAAAATCAATATAGAAACCGGGAGGGCAATCCGCTGATACTGGACACGATCCTGTTGGAGAAGGTCAGTACGGAAGACAATATCAGGTTGTTGCTGAATACCTGCGTGTATGAAGTAGAGATGCGGGATGCACAGACGATCGATGAAGTGACGGCTTTCTGTTCTCAGAACCAGACAAGATATATTTTCTCCGCGACGCAGTTTATCGATGCATCCGGAGACGGCATTCTCGGATTCCTGGCGGGTGCGGCGTTTAGGATGGGTGCGGAATCAACCCATGAGTTCGGGGAGTTGTTTGCACCTTCTTCAGAATATGGCGAACTGCTTGGTCATTCAATTTATTTCTACACGAAGGATGCGGGCATGCCGGTGAGGTATCATGCCCCGTCATTTGCCCTGCAGGATATCACTGCTATTCCCAGGTTCAAGTCATTTAACGCAAAGGACTTCGGTTGTAAACTCTGGTGGATAGAATATGGAGGTCGGCTGGATACGATCCACGACAGTGAGCGTATCAAATGGGAGTTATGGAAGATCGTCTATGGCGTCTGGCATCACATAAAAAATTCCGGGCAGTTTCCTGAAGCGGAAAATCTGACGTTGGAATGGGTGGGTACGATTCCCGGAAAGCGGGAAAGCCGCCGTTTTGAAGGGGACTACATGCTTTGCCAACAGGATATCGTTGAGCAGCGAAGCCATGAGGATGTGGTGGCGTTTGGTGGCTGGAGCATCGACCTGCATCCCGGTGATGGCGTGTACAGTCCGCTGCCTGGTTGTAATCAATGGCATAGCAAGGGTATCTATGGGATCCCGTATCGGTGCATGTACAGCAGGAATATCTCCAATCTTTTCCTGGCGGGTCGATTGATCAGTGCATCACATGTGGCATTCGGATCCACCAGGGTGATGGCCACCGGCGCAGCGGTAGGTCAGGCCGTTGGTACGGCGGCAGCTTTGTGTGTCCGGGAAGGATTGTTACCGAGGAATCTGACCAACTACCAACTCACAACAGTACTGCAGCAAAACCTGTTGCAGTCAGGTGTATTTCTGCCAGGGATACGTCGGCACGACCGGCAGGACCTGGTATTGTCGGCGCGGCTGGAGGCTAGTTCCTGTATGCCATTCCGTGGATTTTCGGCGGATGGTGACTGGCAGATGCTTGATTGTTCGATCGCCCAGATGGTGCCGGTAAGCGGCGGAAGCATTCCGGGCGTGACATTTGAGGTGAATGCCTCGGCTGATACGGAATTGAAGGTTCAATGGCGGATCAGTGAGCGCCCCGACAATCAGACGCCCGAGATCGTGTTGTATGAAGAGGCATTCCCGCTGACCACAGGATCACATCAGATCAACTTTGAATACAGCGGGGTATTGCAGGAGGATCGGTATATCTATCTCGTGCTTTTGCGAAATGAGTTCGTGCGCGTCCCCTTGTCTGATGCACGCGTGAGCGGCATCCTTTCCTTGTACAACCATATCAATCCGGCCGTGTCGAATTTTGGCCGGCAGTCACCACCGGAACATATTGGTTTTGACGCATTCGAGTTCTGGTGTCCGCGTCGCCGGCCTGGCGGACGAAACCTCGCGATCACCCTGCACTCGGATATGCCTGTATTTGAAGTGGAAAATCTGAGGAATGGGGTGGATCGTCCCAGTGTGATGCCCAACGCATGGGTGGCTTCCTTACAGGATTCAAATCCCGGTATCAGGTTGTGTTGGGATGATCTGCAGCTCATCGGTTCCATGGAATTGTGCTTTGACAATGATTTCGATCATCCGTTGGAATCCGTATTGATGGGGCATCCTGAAGACCGGATGCCTTTTTGTGTGCGGGATGTTTCCGTGTCAGACGACCGTGGAAATGTGATTGCCGTCCTTCATGACAATCATGATACGGTGAGGCATATACATCTGCCGACACCGGTGGAGACCAAAGAAATAAATATACATTTATCTCATCCTTCTGCGTTGGTGCCTGCCGCATTGTTCGCCGTTCGTTGTTTCAAACCCTGACTATCATGATGCAGTTGGATTTTATCGTGTTGGTTATTTTCGCCTTCATGATCTTTCTGATCGGTGCAGCCTTTACGCGGATGGGCAGTAAAAACGGTCAGGCTTTTTTTGAGGCCGGCGGCGCGACGCCCTGGTGGATCAACGGATTATCGTTATTCATCAGCTATTTTTCTGCAGGCACATTTGTGGTGTGGGGCTCGATCGCGTATCGTCACGGACTGGTGGCGAACACCATACAGCTGACGATGTCGATCAGCGGGTTGCTGGTGGCGGTGTTCATTGCGCGTCGCTGGAAACGAACAGGTGTGAGCACGGCTTCAGAATATATAGGCAGGCGCTTCGGGAAAGGCACGCAGCAGTTTTATACTTATCTCGTGCTGCTGTTGAGTTTGTTCTCCACCGCTTCCGTGTTATATCCGGTGGGGCGCATGGTGCATGTGGCTACGCCATTTTCGCTGGAGACCTGCATCA
>JBEEMB010000258.1:0-4675 GCA_041167815.1 Bacteroidota bacterium
ATCAGGCGCAACGAACTGGAAGCAATCCATCTGCACCGCTATGCTGAATGGTTCGACCGGATCGACACGGTGATCTGGGAGGACTGAAATACAAATAAATATAAATCAGGGAAAGTAATATCAATAAAGTATGGACAAGAAACTGACGGAAGACCTTAAACGAGCGACGGAGGAATTCAATGAGCTGGTCTCCGGACTGACCCCGGATGCTTTTGAAGCAAGTCATATGGGAAAATGGACAGCGGGACAGGATCTCAAACATCTGGTCAGAACCATGCAGCTGATGAATTTCGTGTATACGTTGCCGTTAGTATTCTTGCGTATGCTCTTTGGGAAACCAAACCGGAAGAGCAGGTCGGAGCAAGACTTACGCGACAGATATAGAAAGGCGATCGGGAAAGGGATAAAGGCTCCAGGCATGTTGAAACCCGGGAAGGTGCGTCACAACGAATGTCAGGCACTGATCAGGAAGCACCGCTTGGCCACAGATAAGCTGTGTCAAAAGCTGGAACAGTTGGGAGATGACGTACTTGAAAAAAGTCTGGTCAAACATCCCGCGGTTGGGAAGGTCACCTTGCGAGAAATGGCACTGCTCACCCGTTTTCATACTGAACACCACACCAGGCTGCTGAAAGCTAAGCTCAGCGGTACGGCCGCGGAAGAACTCTGAACGAAATCCTCTTTGAATCCTGTCAACCCTAATGAACCACATGAGTCCTTCCGAACAACCAGGCACACTGAGAAGAACACTTACCCCGCTTATGTTATGGGGCCTGGGGACAGGATACGTCATATCAGGGATGTATTTCGGATGGAATCTTGGACTTGAAAAAGGAGGTACGCTGGGATTGGCGATCGCCACGGGTGGTATCATCATGATGTATCTGGCCTTTACGTTCAGCTATGCGGAACTCGCCTGCGCGATTCCAAAAGCCGGTGGCGTTTTTGATTATGCCCACAGGGCGATGGGGAGGGATGCTGCATTCATAGCCGGTATGGCACAGCATATCGAATTCGTATTCGCGCCGCCTGCCATTGCCCTTTCGATCGGTGCGTATTTTAATTTATTCATGCCGGATGTACCTGTGGTCGCCATCGCCATGACGGCCTATCTCCTGTTCACCGGATTGAATATCTATGGCGTGAAGACAGCTGCCATGTTCGAACTGCTCGTCACCATTCTGGCGGTGGGAGAACTGCTGCTGTTCGCCGGCATTGTCATGCCTTCATTCAAGATGGAGCATCTAACTGCCAATCCACTGCCCAACGGAGCCGCAGGCATTTTCGCTGCGATACCTTTCGCCATCTGGTTTTTCCTCGGCATTGAAGGCATCGCCAATGTGGCGGAAGAGGCCATTGATCCGCAGCGGACCATCATCAGGGGTTTTGGCTCCGCCATCGCCACGCTTGTATTCCTCTGTATACTAACATTCATTGGTGCTGTTGGTGTGGCAGGATGGGAAGCCATCGTGTACAACGCCGCAGGAGAAGCATCAGATTCTCCATTGCCCTTGGCGTTGGGAAGGGTTGTAGGCGTCGACAATCCCATGTATCACCTGTTGATCACCGTCGGGATATTCGGGTTGGTCGCCTCATTCCACGGGCTGATCCTGGCCGGAGGTCGATCGACGTTTGAATTCGGACGAACAGGATTTGCACCCGCATGGTTTGGCCGTATCCATCCGCGTTTCGGCACACCGGCAAATGCGCTGCTGGCAAACACGGCTGTAGGAATGGCGGCCTTGCTTACTGGGAAGACCGCTGAGATCATTACCATCGCCGTATTCGGGGCGCTGACATTGTACGTGATGGCAATGATCACCATGATCCGCCTCCGCAAACGGGAACCGGAACTGGAACGCCCTTTCAAAGCACCATTCTTTCCTGTCGCCCCATGGATGGCCTTGATCATTGCGGGGATTTCATTTGTGGCCATGGCGATTCAGGACATGAGACTTGCCGGTATTTATATGGCGATCATGGCCGGTAGCTGGATGTTGTTCAAAGCCTTTCCTTCAAAATAATTGAACTTTGACATATTAAACAGCGCGATGTATGGCAATCCAAATCGACCCGGTAGTGATGGATGAAATTGTTTCAAAGGTATCCCGGCATCCTTCTGCAAAAGTAAAGATCGCATTTACAGATATCGACGGCATCCTGCGGGGTAAATACATTTCGAGAGATAAATTCCGCTCCATCCTTGAAAAGGGATCCACATTCTGTGATGTCATATTCGGATGGGACGCGGCGGATGCGTTGTATGACCGGTCAACCTACACCGGATGGCATACGGGATTCCCTGACAGTCCGGCGCGGCTGGCTCCGGGGACGTTGCGTTTCATCCCCTGGGAAGATCAATTGCCCTTTATGCTGGGAGAACTCACGGACGCTGCCGGCAATCCTTCTCCCGTCTGCCCCCGACAGTTGCTGAAGAAGATCGCCGGAGAAGCCAAAGCTGCCGGGTTCGCCCCCGTGTTTGCACAGGAATTCGAATGGTTCAATTTCAAGGAGACGCCCGAATCAGCTGCCGCCAAGCAATACCGTGATCTCACCCCGCTCACCCCGGGGATGTTTGGCTATTCCATCCTGCGGAGCACACTTCGAAACGACTTCTTCCGCGCGCTGTTCGATGAGCTGACGGCTTTTGGGATACCCATCGAAGGGTTGCACACCGAAACCGGCCCCGGCACTTATGAAGCGGCGATTGCACATTCGGAAGTGGTGGAAGCTGCGGACAGGGCTGTGCTCTTCAAAACAGCCGTCAAAGAAATCGCCTATCGACATGGCATCATGGCCACTTTCATGGCGAAGATCCATGAACAGATGCCCGGCTGCGGAGGCCACGTACATCAAAGCCTGTGGGATGCTGACGGGCAACGCAACGTTTTTCATGACGCTTCGGATCCGCTCAGGCTCAGCGACATCGCCCGTCACTATATCGCAGGTCAGTTGCATTGCCTGCCTCATATCATGCCCATGTTCGCCCCAACCCTCAACAGCTACAAGCGACTGGTGGAAGGCGCATGGGCCCCGACCACCCTCACATGGGGCATCGACAACCGCACGGTGGCGCTGCGGGTATTGAACGGCGGGGCATCCTCCGCCAGGGTGGAGACCCGCGTGATCGGGGCAGATGTCAATCCATATCTCGCCATGGCCGCCTCGCTGGCCGCCGGATTGTATGGTATCAAACACAAGCTGGACCCAGGAGATCCGGTCAATGGTAATGGTTATCTGGCCACCGGAAAAGAGAGACTGCCTGCCACCCTCTTTGAAGCCGCATCCCGCATGAAGACATCCGAGATCGCTCAGGAACTCTTCGGGGAAACCTTCACCCAGCATTTTGTGATGACGCGAGAATGGGAATGGCGTCAGCATTTGAAATCCGTGACCGACTGGGAGTATCGCAGATACTTCGAGATCATCTAAATAAATATAACTAACGTACACGTATACACGAAATTTATGATTCTTCAATACAATTTCCCGACAACGATCCGGTTTGGTGCCGGTGCCAGCGAAGAGCTGGGTGATTATCTGGTGAAGCAGGGACTGTCTCGCCCGTTGGTGGTGACTGACCCCGTGGTGGCCGGACTTCCTTTCTTCAAACGGTTGATGGCAGGACTGGATGCCAAAGGAATGGCCGTGACGATCTTCCATGACATGCACAAGAACCCCGTCAAATCTGATGTCTACAAAGGCACGGATGCATTTGACGAAGGGAAATGTGACAGTGTCGTGGGCATCGGAGGCGGCGCCGCCATGGACGTGGCAAGGGCCATCGTCCTGCGCGTGGACCACCGTGAGGATCTGTTCAAATACGACGACCTCATCGGCGGGGATGTCTATGTCACCGGGAGTGTACCTCATTTCGTAACCATCCCAACCACTGCAGGTACCGGCAGTGAAGTGGGGCGAAGCGCCATCATTGCGGATGATGAAACACACCGTAAAAGAATTCTCTTCTCTCCCAAACTGCTGGCCAGGATCGTATTTGCAGATCCCCTGTTGACGATGGACCTGCCGGCCGCCGTCACCGCCGCCACCGGAATGGATGCACTTACTCACAATATGGAAGCCTACATCGCCAAGATGTCGCATCCCATGTGCGAGGGCATCGCCCTGGAAGGTATGAGCCTTATATTCAGTTCCATTGAAACAGCGGTAAAAGCCCCGACGGCCGAGGCTCGTGGCCGGATGATGATGGGGTCATTGATGGGTGCCGTTGCATTCCAGAAGGGCCTGGGTGTGGTACATTCACTTGCCCATCCCCTCTCCTCCCTGCTTGACACGCATCACGGGCTTGCCAATGCCGTGAATCTGCCCTACGGTATGCGATTCAACATTGAAGGCTGTGAAGAAAAATTCCGTCAGATGGCCCGCAAATTTGAGATCCCGAAAGAAACGGGAGATGGGCTGGTATCACGCCTGTTCGAATTGAACGAGCGCATTGGCATACCCAACAGGCTGCGTGACATCGGCGTGCTTGAAGAACATCTGGATCCGCTCGCAGATCTAGCTATTGATGACTTCGCACATCCCAACAATCCGAAACCTGTTTCACGTGCAGACTTCAGGGCATTGTATGCGGAAGCCTGGTAATGGCAACAAAAATAAATATGAAGCGGATCGGCATCACCTTCACACAGACAAATCTTAAAAACTATCCTGC
>JBEEMB010000324.1:0-5565 GCA_041167815.1 Bacteroidota bacterium
ATGTATTTCTGTGCCAGCAGATCTTCCGGACCTACGGTACGCGAAATGTCACTGATTTTCTCCCGATTGATGGACACGCCTCCACCCTGCACTGTTTTCCGGGCCTCTCCTTTGCTGGGGAAGATACCAGTGATGGCAAGGAAGCTCACCACATCCATGCCTGCTTCAAGTTCAGCCTTGCTTACCGGGAAGGTGGGGACACCCTCCATCGACGCCAGGATCTCGGGCTCAGTCATCGATTTTATGTCTTCGGATGCATTTCCGGAAAAGAGTTTTTCCGTCGTGAGCATGGCAGACTTGCATTCTTCATCCCCATGTACAAAAGTGGTAACTTCCTGCGCCAGCCGTTTCTGTAATTTCCGGGCGCCAGGGTCCGCCGCATGACTGTCGGTGAGCGCCTGGATCTCCTCTATCGGCATGAGTGTGAAGATCCTGATCCATTTTACGGCGTCTTCGTCTGCCGCGTTGAGCCAGAATTGATAGAATTGATAGGGGGACGTACGGTTTGGATCCAGCCACACATTGCCCTTCTCTGTTTTCCCGAACTTTCCTCCATCAGCCTTGGTAATCAGCGGGCAGGTGAATGCAAAGGCTTCTCCCCCTGATTTTCTGCGGATCAGTTCCGTGCCGGTGGTAATATTTCCCCACTGGTCGCTACCGCCCATCTGCAACTTGCAACCCTTGTGGAGGTGAAGCCAGTAGTAGTCGTACCCCTGCAACAGTTGATAGGCAAATTCCGTGTAACTGATCCCGGTTTCACCCTCGATACGCTTGCGGACACTGTCTTTCGACATCATGTAGTTGACCGTGATATGTTTCCCAACGTCCCTAAGGAAATCGATAAACCCCAGTCCTTTAAACCAATCGTAATTGTTGACCAGTTCCGCGGCATTTGCTCGTCCGGGCGTGAAATCCAGGTATTTTTCAAGCTGCCCGCGAATGCCGCTGATGTTGCGCTGAAGGGTCTCCTCATCCAGCAGGTTGCGTTCTTCGCTCTTACCGCTCGGGTCACCGACCATGCCGGTCGCCCCGCCCACCAGTGCAATGGGTTTGTGCCCCGCCCTTTGCAGGTGAAGCAACAACAGGATCGGTACGAGGCTGCCGATATGCAGGCTCTCGGCGGTGGGATCGAAACCCACATAGCCGGTGGTCATTTCACGGTTCAACTGTTCTTCGGTACCGGGCATGATGTCTTGCAACATGCCCCGCCATTTAAGCTCTGCTACGAGATTCATCCGGGGGATAGATTTTGCGCGAAGGTAAGAATGCTGTGGGTTTTCCCCATGCGCAATAAGCGGAAGCCTAACTCGTTCTGTGGTGTCCGGCGTTCTGGTCTGCTGCTGTCCACAGAAAACAATTATTTTTATGTGGCCGGTGCACCACTCCGGCCAACTGATATCCTATCTACTATGCCAAGATCCATAAGGGTTGCCATCTGCGTGTTTACTTTGTTCACTTCCATGTCCGGGGAAGTAAGGGGGCAGTTTCGCAAATATTCCAACGAATTCCTCAATATCGGAGCCGGCGCAAGAGGGCTTGCCATGGGCGGCGCCCAGGTTGCTTTGGCCGACGATGGTACCGCCGGTTATTGGAATCCTGCCGGTCTCACAGAAGTAAAGGAACGCCCGATGCTGAACCTTATGCATGCGGGTTACTTTTCTGGCATCGGAAAATACGACTACGCAGCAGCGGCCCTGCCTGCTACGGATGGGAAACGGGTGTTGGGACTCACCCTCCTCCGGTTCGCCATAGATGATATCCCCAACACACTCTATCTCGTAGAGCCTGACGGAACGATCAATTACAATAATATCCGTTCTTTTTCTTCCGCTGATTATGCGTTTCTGATGTCCTATGCCCAAAAGATCGTATCAGAAGAAAACCGATCGATTTCCTTTGGTGTCAATGCAAAGGTCATTCATCGGAGTGTGGGCAGTTTTGCAAGGGCCTGGGGCTTCGGACTGGATGCCGGGTTGAGGATGCAGTGGCATCAATGGCGCATGGGAGCAACCTTGAGGGATGTCACCACCACATTCAATGCCTGGTCTTTTTCCTTCTCAGAAAGGGAGAAGGAAGTGCTTTACCTCACTAAAAATGAAATTCCGGTGAAATCCAGCGAAATGACCGCCCCAAGGCTCATCCTTGGGTTTGCCAGGGATCTGAAGATGGGCGAAAATTTCAGACTCACGCCGGAACTCGATCTCGACTTCACCTTCGATGGAAAAAGGAACGTGCTGTTAAGCGGTCAGCCGGTGAGTGTGGATCCGCGTTTGGGGGTTGAAGCAGGATATCGGGAAATCATCATGTTGCGCGCCGGTGTTTCCAATTTCCAGCAGGGGCTTAAGGATGGCGATACTTTGAACATCAAAAAGACCTGGATATTCCAACCTTCCCTGGGGGCAGGCTTCCGCTGGTCTGGATTCAGTGTCGATTATGCCTTTAGTAATCTGGCCAACCAATCAAATCCCCTGTATTCCCACGTATTCTCCCTTCGGGTACCACTCGGACGACTGAATCGAAATCCAATCCGTTGATGACGCGCCGCATCCTGCAAATATTTCTCTCTATCTCCTTGTTGTTGGCGTACACGCCTGCACTCAAAGCACAGTTCGACAACGAGTGGATCGATCATACCCGCACCTATTACCGGTTCAAAGTCGGAGAAGCAGGCCTTCACAGAATAACCCATTCCATCCTGTCTGCTGCCGGTCTGGGGGCTGTGCCTGCTGAACATTTTCAACTCTGGAAAATGGGAAGGCAAGTGCCCTTGCTGGTTTCCAGACCATCCGGAGGATTGGGAACTAACGATTTTCTTGAGTTTTACGGCGAACCCAATGATGGAAGTCTGGATACAAAACTCTATGGTAGCCAGTTACAGCTTTCAGATAAAACCAGCCTGTTTACGGATACGGCGGCTTATTTTCTAACCATCGATCCATCCGGGCAGTCGTTGCGCATGACCTACGCCAGCAATGAAATGAACGGAAACACACAGCCTGCCGAGCCGTTCTTTCTTTTTACCAGGGAGCATTTGTTCAGGAATCGATTGCATCCCGGATTTGGTGTAAACCTCGGACTCAATGTATATTCTTCATCCTTTGAAGTCGGAGAGGGCTGGGCCTCTTTGGATATCCTGCCCGGATCGCCATTGACCTATGACTTTGGAAACCTCCACATCGCTTCAGAAGGCCCGGATCCGGTCTACCGGCTTTCTGTATACGGAAATACAGCGAATGCCCGAACACTGCGCATTGTCGTGAACGGCCAGGAATCCGGATCGCATGGCTTTTCGGGTAAAGAGGGGCGTGTATTCATCGGAAATGTCACCAGATCTGCATTGGGCAAGCCTGCAGATGTGGTGACGGTCCTCAATGGCAGCAGCGTATCCACCGATCATATGATGTTGCACTCCATGAGCATCACCTATCCCCGTCGGTTTCATTTCGGAGGTCAGGATCGTTTCGCTTTCAGTCTGCCTGCATCCGGTGTCGGATTTTATCTGGAGATTGAAGGGTTTCAACATGGCGGTTCCGATCCTGTATTGTATGACAGATCAGAGCGAAAAGTATATGTCGGCGATTTGCAGATGACAGGGAAGGTACGCTTCAGACTCCCCCCCGGCAGTGCCCGCGATTTGGTGTTGTTGAGCCGAGCTTCAGCATCCATTCGGTACATTGATCGATTGCAGGTCAGGAACTTCATTGACTATGCCAAACCGGATCGACAAGGTGATTACCTGATCATTTCACATCCCCGGCTATATGGCGGTTCTGCACCGGATCCATTGGATGATTACCGAAAATATCGTAATTCACAGGAAGGTGGTGGCTTCCTGGCTCGGATTTATGATATTGAAGAGCTCACAGACCAGTTTGCATTTGGCGTGAAGCAACATCCGAATGCCATCAGGCAGTTTGTACGATTTGCGCGTACAAGATTTAATTCCCGTCCTAGAGCTGTGTTCCTGGTAGGGAAAGGACTGACCTATGATCAGTTCAGGATGAATGAGTCTCGTGCGGCAACGGCTGCCATTGCTTTATTACCAACCTATGGGAGTCCGGGCTCGGATAATTGGATGATTTCTGAAGGTACGGATCCTGTTGCCTCGATTCCGGTGGGCAGGCTCTCAGTAGTTCACCCTGCTGAAATTGCGGATTATCTCGATAAAGTCAGGGAGCATGAGGCGGCTGCCAGATCTGGCAGCCAGACACTGCAGGACCGTGCCTGGATGAAGAATGTCGTGCATGCAGTAGGGGGGAGCGACAACTACCTCCAGGGATTGCTTTTTGGTTACTTGAACGGCGCGCGTTCGATTCTGTCGGATACCTTGTTCGGCGCAAATGTCAAGACCTTCAGCAATAATCCTGCCTTCGCCACCCAGCAGCTGAATGACCAGCAGCTCAAGGCCCTTTTCTCGGAGGGGATAAGTATGCTCAATTATATGGGGCATTCCTCCGCGTCAGCGTTGGAGTTCAATATCGGAGATCCTTACAGCTACGACAATGCGGGAAAATACCCCATGTTCGTTGTCAATGGCTGCAATGCCGGTAATTTTTTCCTCTTTGATTCCACCAGGTTGTCATCCAGCAACCAGACGCTCTCAGAAAAATACGTCATGGCGAAGCGCCGCGGCAGCATAGGTTTTGTGGCGAGCACACATTATGGCGTGGTCAATTATCTGAACATCTTTGTCAACTCCCTGTACACGTCGATGTCCGGCGCTGGTTACGGACGTCCGATGGGGGAAGTCCAGGCTGCTGCTTTACAACGGCTGCTGCAGACCGTCGGCGTTAATGATTATCTGGCGCGTATGCACGCGGAACAGATCACCCTGCATGGGGATCCGATGGTGCGTGTTTATGCCCACGAAAAACCGGATTATGTGGTAGAGGTCACCGGCCTGCGTATCGATCCTTCCTTGGTTACGGTTGCAGACGGATCTGTCAAAGTCGACATCCGCATGCAGAATATCGGCAGGGCTGTCGGAGATTCCATCGGAATAAGGGTACAGCATCAGCGTCCGGATGGAACCATCCGTGATGTGCTGGTTCGGAAAATCCCAGCCATTCGATGGGAAGACAGTCTGAGTTTGAAGATCCCGATCAATCCATTGACAGACAAGGGGGAGAATAAGGTGACGGTGTCTCTGGACATCTTTGATCGATTTGCAGAGCTCTCCGAAACCAACAATACCGTATCGAAGACCTACATGGTCATAGAGGATGAAGTCCGACCCGTATGGCCGGCGGATCTCTCCATCATCAATCAACAACAACCTGAATTTCTGGCCTCCACTGCTGACGCGCTCCTGCCTCCCCGCAAATATCTAATGGAGGTGGATACGTCAGCGAGTTTCCGGTCGCCGTGGAAAAAGGCGGTCTCCATCAACGCGCCTGGTGGATTGCTGAGATTTCAGCTGCCAGGGATTTCATTGTCGGAAGGGGGCGTGTATTATTGGCGAACCGCACCGGAACTTCCAGCTGGTGAACCAATCCGTTGGAATCGTTCATCTTTCCAATATCTGCAATCCATTCCTGCAGGATATGCCCAGGCGCATTATGATCA
>JBEEMB010000113.1:0-3221 GCA_041167815.1 Bacteroidota bacterium
CGGATCGAGCACCTGCGACTGCTGCGGGAAGACCTCCACACCCTGGTGGTGGATGAAGCCACCCAGCTCACCGAACCTGCCCTGATCTCCCTGGTGATGTCGTTCCGAAAATTCATCCTGATCGGTGATCAGAATCAGTTACCTCCCGTGGTGACGCAGGATGGGATTTTTTGTCAGACCAACGATCCGTTGCTCCACGCCATCGGCATCCGGGATTTAAGGGGATCCCTGTTTGAAAGACTGATGGACAACGCCCGCCATCGCCGGTGGCATCATGCTTTTGGCATGCTCACCACCCATTTCAGAATGCACTCGGACATTGCAGACATCATCAATCCATGGTATGGCCATCGATTGATCTGCGGAAGGGCAGAACAGCAGGTTCCACTTTCATTTAAGGGGCTGAACACCGGTATATGGGATGATGTCTTGACGGCAGGAAGAGCCATTTTCGTTCCCAGCCCGCCTGCTCAAAGCTCCAGGTTCCATCAGGCAGAGGCCGAACGGATCGTCTCCCTGATCCGCTACATTCGGGCATCCCATGGGACTTCGTTCGATCCTCGCAGTGTGGGTGTGGTGACCCCATGGCGCACCCAGATCGGTCTCATCAGGCATCTCATGGGGCAGGATGATGTATTGCAGTCGATCAATATTGATACGGTGGAGCGTTTTCAGGGATCAGAAAACCAGATCATACTCGTGTCCATGGCCGTGTGCCATCCGGCACAAATGCAGATGCTCCGGTCGCCAGGAACCTTTTATTGGGAGGAAGGAGCGGAGATCCGTTCCGTGGATGTCGATCGAAAACTCTTGGTATCCCTGTCCCGCGCCATGCACCAGGTGATCCTTTTCGGCGACGAGCGGGTGCTGATGTCTGATACCGTGTATCAGAAAGCCATCAGTGCAATGCAAAGGATAGCACTGCCTTCAGAGCCACTTCTTCAACTTGAAATACCAGAGGAACAGGAGTGAAGATAAGATCATGAGCAGGATCGCCACCGGATAGCCCATCCGCCAACCCAGTTCGGGCATGTGTGCGAAATTCATCCCATAGATACTGGCGATCAGCGTCGGCGGCATGAACACCACCGTTACCACCGTAAAAATCTTGATCACCTTGTTCTGCTCCAGATCGACCAGACCAAGGAAGGTGTTCTGAAGGTATTCCAGTCGTTCGAAGCCGAACTCGATGTGTTGAAGGATCGAACTGATATCCTTCATGATAATGCGGAAACGATCTCGCTCATCACCCTCCACTTTCGTGCTCTTCAGAAGAGACGAAACCAGACGCTGTTTATCGACGATGCTCTCCCTTGCCAGGATGGTATTCTCCTGTAATTCTGCGATGTCCAGCAGGGTATCTTCCTTGAAAGACCGCTCTTTGGTGAGTTTCCGGCTGATGTCCGTCGTTGAACGTGAGATGGTCTCGATGAAATCCGCATCGAGGTCGATCTGATGTTCGATGATGGTCAGGAGGATCTGAATGGCATGTACGAAGCCGGCCGTACGATAAACTTTCATCCGGCGGACGGTCAATGCAAATGACCGCAGGTCGGCATCCCGGATGGTGAACAGGATATCCTTCCTCAGAATGAATGACACCTGGTCCGTCTTATAGCTCCGGGCTTCGTACGCAATGAAGCCGTTATTGGCTTCGATGCAGCTTTCATCCTCATAATATCTCGAACTGCTCTCGATCTCCGACGCTTCCTGTGGCGTGAACAGCTCCACATCGAAATGCGATTCCACTTGCCGCTTTTCCGCTGCGGTGGAGGATTGCAGATCCACCCATACTACCCTGCCCGCCTCTGAGGGCTCAAGATTGGCCGGTCTCTTCTCCCATTTGATCTCGCCCGAAGCGTTGATGTAAAATAATCGAATCATGTGGTTCTGATGGGGAGGGGATTGATGGATCTTTCCTCATGGCAAAGATGGCACAAAGGATTCCATCACGAACAAGCGTCATCTTGTTTTTATGTGAATTGTAGTTTTTCATTTTGGGAATCACATCGCCAATAGGCGGCAATCTTGCCCTTTAAGTTTGCACTTTCAGCTGTTGTAACCTGTGTATCACCAGGTGCCGGTCAGCTACCAACCCCTGATCCGGAACCCGATATCGACCGAAGGTGGCCCACACCGGGCCCCTTCGTTTCGATATTTATTCTGTGCGAACTTTTTAGTTCATTCTTTGTTTGAAAATCCACAAAAACGGATAAACACATGAAAAAAATGGTCCTCGTGTCAGCTGCGCTGATCACCCTCGCCTCCTGTGACAACGCCTCCAAGACCTCCGGAGAAGCCGGAGATGCCGCCACCGCAACAGGTGCTGTACTTGCCTTGGATCCCGCAGCCAGCTCCGTAACCTGGGAAGGTGCGAAAATGACAGAAACCGTTCACTCCGGTGGCATCGCTGTATCAGAAGGTTCCTTCTCCGTAAAAGACGGCAAGATTGAAGCCGGTAGCTTCACCCTCGACATGAACAGCATCACCAATACGGACATCACGGATACCGCCATGTCCAACAAACTCATCGGTCATCTGAAGAGTGCTGATTTCTTCCTGACGGATTCTTTCCCAACCGCCAAGTTCGAAATCACAGGCGTAGCAGCTGCTACCAGCCCCGACAGCGCCCAGATCTCCGGTAACCTGACCATCAAGGGTATCACCAACGGCATCAGCTTTCCGGCCAAGGTTGCAGTCAGCGACAGCACGGTTGACGCTGCTGCCCGCATCACCTTCAACCGCAACGACTGGGGTGTCACCTGGGGTGGTTCCAAGACCGACAAGTCGATCATGGATATGCTCAAGAACAACCTTATAAAGGACGAAATTAGTCTCAACGTTACGTTGAAGGCTAAGAAGTAACCTCATACATCACATCTGATGATACAAGAACCCCGCTCTATGCGGGGTTTTTTGTTGCCAGAACTTTAGCTAAGCATCGTGTATTGATCCTTTGGCATTGTTATTTAAGCGGAGAGGGGATGTATGATCGAGTCGTGAAACGTTTAATCGCATTGTCTCCCTTTGGCATGGATGGAATTTGGATGGTCTTCATCATTAACGCGGAACGCATCGCCTGCCTCAATAGTCATGTGCCATCATCATTTTTTCGCATGATTCGCTTAAAAAATTTATTATCGATTGGTTCAGTGATGGATGATACCAGCCGATAACTTTGCGGTGAGCGTTCGGAGACCTTCACCCATGTAAATGTTTAT
>JBEEMB010000165.1:0-3950 GCA_041167815.1 Bacteroidota bacterium
CCATCAATTCTGCCGGATTTAAGCAATCTTACCGCCAGCTCGAAATCTCCGCCCCAATAAATCCCATCCCGTAATTCCGTACCCCCCGGAATCTCTTTCGGAAACTGATGGATGAAATGCAGCGTGTCCCGCTGAACAGGCCCACCGTCGTTGACTGCGTTGGTCATGCCTTCCAAATCCGGAATCAAATCCTCCAATGTGTGATTGGTCTTCCGGTTCAGCACCAGTCCGAAACTGCCTTCTGGCTTGTGCTCGCAAAGTAGCACTACCGACCTGGTAAAATTCGGATCCTTCAGAAAGGGTTCCGCAATGAGCAGCATGCCAGGTTCGGTATTGTACATATATGTAAGTTAGGACATAAACCAATATAAAGTGTGTTAATATTTACGACTCTATGGCGACCCAAATATTAAACAAGACAAAGCCGGATTTCCAAACATAGGGTTAATATCCACCCTCTTTGTCATCATCCTGCCATTCGATGCGTACATTTACATGCGGTGAAAAAAGCGATTCCACTCATTACGATATTGATATCCCTCTCCCTGGTGGGTATCATCGTCATACAGGTGTCCCTGTTCCAGAACATGCTCTCCAAGCGCAAAGAACAGGTGATGGAACGACAAGACGAGGAAATCTACAAAGTGGTCAAAGACCTGGTGGAAGACAAAAGCCAGCACATCTTCATTCCTCCTCCAAGCCTCATGTCCGAATGGAAGCGGGATCCATTCTCTCCCTTGCTGAGGCCCGGTGTTGCCCATCGTTATACCATGCCCGACATCCAGCGTAAGCTCAGGAATGCGTTCGTCAAAGCAGGTCAGCCCAATACTAAATTTGAATTCGCCATCGCCTATGCCAGCAGTACCAACGGGTACGAAATGGCTTCGCCAGGATTTGACGAGCGCTTCGAGCAGGCGATGACAGACACCTTGCACAATCGGATCTCTGCCTGGGATCTCTCTGCACTGGCCGGCAGCGATACAGAAAACCTCGTGCCCAACGAACAGCTCATCGTCGTCATCAGCGATGTCAAAGAGTACGTGATCCGTTCCCTGGGATTGCTCATTGCCGGCCTGGTGGTTTTTACAGTCCTGATCATTGCAGCCTTTACCGTTACCATACGAACCCTGTTACACCAGAAAAAGCTTAGTGAGATCAAGTCAGACTTCATCAACAACATGACCCATGAGTTGAAGACGCCCATATCTACGATCGGTCTGGCGGCGGATCTCCTGAGGTCAGAATCGGTGGCCAGCAGCGAGGAACAAAGAAACCAGCTCGCCGATATGATCAAGAGCGAGAACGACAGAATGCATCAACAAGTTCAGACCATACTGGACGAAGCCCAGATGGATAGGGAAGGCATACATCCCAAGCGGTCAAAAGTGTCACTGCATAAGCTGTTGGGCAACATTCGTGACCGTTTCAAACTCAAACTGGAGGAAGAAGGGGGGAGTTTGAACGTTAAGATGGAAAGCACTGAAGATCTTGTGATGATTGATGATGTGCTGATCGCCAATATGTTCAATAATCTGGTGGATAATGCCATTAAATATCACCGGGAAGGCGTGCCGCCAGACATAACCATCAGCACCAAAGATGCCAGGAAACACATTCGTGTACGGGTGGAAGACAACGGTATTGGGATGTCGAAGGAGACCATGTCAAGGATCTTCGAACGATTCTACAGGGCCCATACCGGCAATCTGCACAATGTAAAAGGATTCGGAATCGGCCTCAGCTACGTGAAATCCATCGCTGATGCACATGGTATTAAAATCAGGGTGGAAAGCACCGTCGGCAAAGGCAGTGTGTTCACCATCGACTTCCCCAAAACATCCTGAGCGGGATCATATTTCCTGCCGGTGAATCAGGCTTCCATCACCGTAACTCAGAAATCGGTATCCATGCGCCAGGGCATGTTCGTACATATCCCGCCATCCAGGTCCCGCCATCGCCGCAACCAACAGCAATAACGTTGATGAAGGTTGGTGGAAATTCGTGAACAACCCCTCTGCCATCCGAAACTGATATCCCGGGGCAATCAGCAGCCCCGTTTTTGTAACCACCCGATCCTTGCCATGTATCGTCATCCATTCGATCAAAGCATCTAACACCGCTGTCCTGTTCGGCTCACTCGCCATGTCGGAAACCTGTTCGTATGGTTCCCACTGCCCAACCTCCGGAATAACATCCAGCCCTGCCGCACCATGTCCGTGAATCCGTCGCCCCATCCAATAAAGGCTTTCCAGCGTGCGCAAGGAGGTGGTGCCCACAGCATAGACAGGGCCGCTGTGCGCCCTAAGTCGCTCGATGAGCGTTTTGGATACATCAATAAATTCCTCGTGCATCACATGGTCTGACATACGCGCTGCCTTGACCGGACGAAATGTACCCGCCCCTACATGGAGGGTGACGAACCCCCGGTCGATACCGCGACGGTCAAGATCGGCGAACACATCTTCCGTAAAATGCAATCCGGCCGTTGGGGCAGCAACAGATCCCTCCTCCCTCGCGTAAACGGTTTGATATCGGGTCCGGTCTGTTTCATCCGCCGTCCGGTTGAGGTAGGGCGGGAGCGGAACCTCTCCGGCAAGTGACAGGAGTTCCGAAAAACAGTGATGCGACGGCGACCAATCAAAACGAATCCGATAGCCGTCTTCCGTTTTACCCAGCATGGAGGCCGTTAAACGAAGGTCTGAAGCATGACCGAAACTTCTTTCCAGCACCTGGCCGGGTTTCCATTTCGACGCTCCGCCAACCATACAAACACATTCCACATTTCCCGTGGAAGTCAGCAACGCAGCCATCCCCCCGGGCATATCGGCCGCCGGTCCCAGCAGGAATACTTCTATCGCCCCCCCACTGGGTTTTCTGAATGGAATACGGGCACTCAACACACGCGTGTCATTGAATATCATCAGCGCATCCTGGGGAAGATAAGCGCCGGCATTCCGGTAGATATCCTCTGCGATGATCCCGCCACGATAAACCATCAGCCGGGCATCATCCCTCACCGGCAGCGGATGACTCGCAATGCGGTCTGCCGGTAACTCATATTCATATGTCTCAATCCTGATCTCTCTCGGATCCATTTTTCGCTCTTTTTACGGGTCCAACACACCCTAAAACACCTAAAAGCAGGTCGGGTTGATGGATATCCACGTTTTTTCCACTTTAATCCACCGGATATCCACGGGCAAAAGCAGCTTTATGCCCGGAATGCAATATTCACGGGACTTCCCATTGTGGAAAAAAATTAAACTTCCAATTCTCCGGCGAAAGTGGGAAAATGTGTTATTTTGTGTCAATAAAGGGGTAAAATCTCCTAATCTATTGTAAATGACGGGTTTCCTTGGTGAATATGAGGCCACTTTAGACCCCAAAGGTAGGTTCCTCCTCCCGGCTGGCATAAAAAAACAGCTGCCGGAGGATGAGGGCTCCCACTTTGTCGTCAACCGTGGTTTCGAAAAATGCCTGACGATTTACCCGATGTCGAGCTGGAAACCCCTTTTTGAACGCATCAGTAAGCTGAACGACTTCGATCCCAAAGTCAGGGAGTTTCGCCGCTTCTTTTTGAACGGCGCGATTGCGATGGAGTTGGATTCGGCAGGCAGGATGCTCATCCCTAAAAATCTGATGGAACACGCAGGCCTTGAAAAGGACATCGTCCTGGTCTCCGCGGTCAACAAGATTGAAATATGGTCGAAGTCGACCTACCAACAGCTCTTTGATACGCTTTCACCGGATGCGTTCAGCGAACTGGCAGCCCAGGTTATGGCGCCGCCCGGACTCTGACGACGGCCTAAACCCCGTGTATGAACGAGACGCTTTCTGCGAATGATGCCGGAAACTATCATGTGCCCGTGCTCTTGAAAGAGGCGCTCGATGCACTTGACATCAAGCCGGATGGGATATATGTAGACCTCACCTTTGGTGGTGGCGGACAT
>JBEEMB010000231.1:0-4176 GCA_041167815.1 Bacteroidota bacterium
CACATTGCGGGTATTGACCTCATCCGGGATGCTGACGGTAAATTCTATGTCTTGGAAGACAACCTGAGAACCCCATCCGGCGTGTCTTACATGTTGGAGAACCGGGAGGTGACCAAGCGCCTGTTTCCCGACCTGCTATCCGCCAACCGGGTGCGTATGGTGGGCAATTATCCGTTGCTCCTGCATCAAAATCTGGTATCGTTGGCCACCCGGCAGATCGCCAACCCGGTGGTGGTACTCATGACACCCGGCGTGTTCAATTCGGCCTATTACGAACATACATTCCTGGCCCGCTCGATGGGCATTCCGCTGGTAGAAGGCAGGGACCTGGTGGTGGACAACCACAGGGTCTACATGAAAACAACCCAGGGCCTTCGTCAGGTAGATGTGATCTACCGCCGGATCGATGATGAATTTCTGGATCCGCTGGGCTTCAGGGCAGACAGCATACTGGGTGTCCCTGGCTTGATCAGTGCATACCGGAAAGGCAATGTCGTACTGGCCAATGCCGTGGGTAACGGCGTGGCGGACGACAAAGCGGTATATGCCTATGTCCCGGACATCATTCGATATTACCTGAATCAGGAACCCATCATCCCCAATGTTCCAACCTATCAACTCAGCGATCCGGATGCATTGAAACATGTGTTCGACAACATCGGTTCCATGGTCATCAAAAAGACAGACCAGTCGGGCGGGTATGGCATGCTGATGGGAAACCGCGCCACCGATGAGGAAGTGGAGTCTTATCGCCGTGAGGTGCTGGCGGATCCCCGGAATTTCATAGCTCAGCCGATCATCAAACTATCAACGGTGCCTTGTTTCCTGGACGGACGCTGGCAACCACGACACGTAGATCTGCGCCCTTTCGCCCTCTGCGGACCCGATGGCATCAACATTGTCCCCGGCGGCCTGACGCGTGTCGCCCTTCGGGAAGGTTCACTGGTGGTGAACTCATCGCAGGGTGGAGGCAGCAAGGATACCTGGATCATTGAAGACTAATCACGCTCAACCTCAAAAAAACATTCATGCTTTCACGTATTGCAGACGCATTATACTGGCTCGACAGGTACATGGAGCGCACAGACAATATCCTGCTCATCCTGCGCACGGAGTATGTCTTATCATTGGACGAAGGACTCGACCGCCCGCACTCATGGCGGCCACTGCTGGAACAGTTCACCTCAGCCAGTCCCTATCAGGTACAGGAACGTGCGTATGATACGGGAAGGACGCTTTCATTCATCGTATCCGATGTTTCTAACCACAATGCCCTGAGGGCGCTGCTGACGCGCGCGCGCGAGAATGCCAGGGGGGCTCAGGACCAGATCACGAAGGAAGTGTGGGAACAGGTCAACCAGATTTATCACACTATCCATGCGGACGGGTTCGAAGAGGGATTGAAGGACCGTGATGCCATCCGGCTGCTTGACGGGATAACAGAGATGACCACACTCTACCGAGGGGTAGCGAGTAATACCATGCCCAGGAGTCTGGGCTGGAGTTTCATGAACATCGGTAAACATACCGAACGATGTATGACCACCCTCGACCTGACCGCCAGGTATCTGAGGGATATTGAGCATGATCTTTCTGATTCGAAAGACATACTCTATTGGCGACAGCTCCTGCTATCCCTTTCCGGATATGAGCTGCACCTAAAGACATACCGCAGTGGACAGCATACCCGAAATGTGGTGGATCAGGTATTCTTCAACAGGCATTTCACGCGCAGCCTGCGTTACACGCTCGATAAAATCGGTCATTATCTGAAAGATATCACGGATGCGAATCCGACACCAGAGAGTGAAGTCCTGAACAGGTCTTTCGGGAGGATGCACAGCCGGGTGCGATATGGCGACATCGAACTCATCGAGCAGATGTCCACCGATGTGTTCATACGTGAAATGCGGGAAGACCTGATCCGATTCACTAACTTGCTCGCGCAGGCTTTCTTTTCTTACGCTTAACCGGAGTTCATGCCCGTTTTCAGGATCCAGCATCTGACCCGTTATACCTACGACCGTCCCGTTCGGGAAAGCATCAATGAAATCCGCGTTCATCCATATCCGGCTGAAGGTCTGGATGTATTGATGCACACCCTGAACATCACCGGAAATCCCGACCTGCACGAATACGCTGATTACTGGAGGAACCGGACGGCTATTTTCAACCTGCGTGAACCTCACACCGAGATGTCGGTCGACAGCAGGCTGATTGTAAGAACCACACCGAAAAATGGGCTCCCCCTGAACATCCCGACCGGCAGGGATGCATTGCTGGCTGAAATAGGCCACCAACTGAAGATGCTGGAACTCATGCGACCGGACAACATCGGATCACAGCAGGAGATTCTGGATATTGTTGAAAGAATCGACCAGCCCTGGAAAAGCATCGCGGCAATTGTGCAGGAGGTCAGTCAATATATCTATCTGCATTTCACCTATACCAAAGGCATCACGGATATTGAAACCACGGTTGACCAGATCCTCACCCATCGGGGAGGTGTCTGCCAGGACTTTGCGCATGTCATGCTGCAGATCCTTCGTACCATGGGAATCCCCTCAAGGTATGTGAGCGGGTACGTATGTCCGAACAAGAATGGCATGCGGGGCGTGGGTGCGACCCATGCCTGGGTAGAAGCCTGGGTGCCGCAGTGGGGTTGGGCGGGCATCGATCCCACGAACAATCTGTGGGTGACGGATGAACATGTCCCGCTGGCCGTCGGGCGTGATTTCAGCGACTGCACGCCGGTCAAGGGAACTTTCAAGGGACCTGCCAACCATCATCTTAGTGTGTATGTATCCGTTGGGTATGAGGACGGCCATATCTTTGAGGAGCAGAACGAAGTAAGGATGCAGCCCGTTTCCGGTGCCGCAGCCCCTCCGCTGCCTTTGGCTGCGCAGCAGGTGCAGCAGTGAACATCAGCGTCCATCGCAGCCAAAGGAGAAAAGGAGGAACGCGAAGATTCTCTGGGTTCTTTCTTTTCTCCTTTGGCTGCGCTCGGATTCAAAAAATTTTCGACAATGTCCGTTACTCAGGAATTCAACGAAGAAACCGTCATCGACCAAACCCGCAACTGGATCCGCTCCGTCGTGATCGGCCTGAACCTATGCCCGTTTGCGGCCAGGTCGGTTGACCGACATGCGGTTCGTTATGCGGTGTCGGATGCCCGGGATCTTGAATCCAGCCTTACGGCGCTGATGCAGGAGGTACAACGACTGGATGAGGATGACAGCATCGACACGACCCTGCTCATCCTGCCCGCCGCCTTTCCTGATTTCGAAGATTTTCTGGAGCTGACGGATCTGGCAGACGATCTGCTCGCAGAAAATGAATATGAGGGAATCTACCAGGTGGCCAGCTTCCATCCTGACTATCACTTCGAAGATGCCCCGGAGAATGATCCTGCGGATTTCACCAACCGGTCCATCTATCCCATGCTGCATCTGTTGCGCGAAGAGCAAGTGGAACAAGCCATTGACTCGCATCCTGATCCTGAGGACATTCCGGAGCGGAACGTGAGTTTCACCCGAGGAAAGGGGTTGGACTACATGAAAAAATTAAGGGATGCCTGCCTTTAAGGCAAACATCCCTTACTCCGTTTTATTTATTTATTTTATCACCGGCAACGCCTGCTCCCGGATCGCGGCATTGAACGCTTTCAATTCCTCCGATCTGATCTTCCGAAGCTTTTCCAACTGGACATCCGCCTGGGCGGCCAGTTCGGCATACACGTCCCGGGCCTGACGGCTTGGGGCCATATTGCCGCTGGCGGCCATGTCGAACACCCCGCCGAGTTTATCGTCGATCCGGATCGGATAGTTGAGCACGTCCTGCCCGCTCTTCGCTTTCGTCTGGTGCAAGACTTCTTCAATAGCCGTCAAATGCGCCGTCAGGCTGTCCGATTGTTGCTTCAACGCCTTGGGATAATCAGCGCCCTGACGGTCGATGAAATCCTTTATCTGGGTCCGCAATCCCTGGATATCCTTGATGGCCTGCATGACTTCATCGAATTTCCCTTTCACCTGGCGAAGGAAATCGAACTGTGCTTCATAGTCCGCCTGTGACACCTTGTAGTTCGGATCTCCGGCAACCGTGAAGGGGATGTCTACGGAATCACCTCCCACTTTTATACGCGCGGAATAGTTTCCCGGAGGGATGGTGATCGCTCCC
>JBEEMB010000311.1:0-5404 GCA_041167815.1 Bacteroidota bacterium
TCTCCAAGCGTTGGGGACTCTTCAAGAGTGGGGGACTCTTCAAGAGTGGGCAACTCTCCAAGAGTGGGTAACGCTCCAAGAGTTGGGGACTCTCCAAGGGTGTACATTATGTTAAATAGGATTTTCAGTACGGCGCTGGTAACGTAACCTAAACGATTTTGGATCCAATCATTTTAGGACCATTGATTTGTGGAAATAAAAAAGCCCCGGATACGGGGCTTTTGAATGCTGCGGAGGAGAAGGGATTCGAACCCTTGATACCCTTTCGGATATACACACTTTCCAGGCGTGCCAGTTCAACCACTCCTGCACTCCTCCTGATTGGTTGAAAGGATTGCAAAGATAAGCAATTTTCACGAAAACACGAAGCCCAACCGGCCATAACATTGCCCTGTCCGTCAGAATCCGATCCTGACACCAGAGGTCACACTAAAGGTCTTTGGATAGGTCAGCACCGGCCCGTCCTCATTCATGTTGCCCATCGGGAACCGATATTGCGGCATCAGCATGATGCCCAATCTCTTGCCAGCCTTGATTTCGATGCCCGCTCCCACGGTTCCATTCAGGTATTGTTTGCGGGTTCCTTCCGTCCTGACGGGATTGACTTTCTCGCCAGACGCAGGCGAAAGGCTCGTACTTGTCTGTTTTCCGGCGAGTACGTTGAAATCGGTTCCGGCAGTAGCGAAGATTTTCACTTTGTCGTTGCCGAAGTTGACCCTGACTGACAAGGGAATTGTAACGTATCGCATCCGGATTTCAGATGAGGAGATCCTTAAACTGTCTCCCACTGTCGGAGTGGTGCCAGCTTTGGGATCCAGAAAATATGAACCGGAAGAACAGTCCATTCGGTAACGGACTTTTCCATCGCGATCGCGCACCGCTTTGATCTGTTTGGGACTGACACTGATATTGTTTCGATACTCCGAGATACCAGTCTGCACGGAAATCCTCGGACTGATGGCAAAGCCGGCCATGATTCCGGGTGAAACCGTCGTCTTCGTCTGTTCCGTTTCTTTGAATTCGATATGCTCACGACCGATCCTGGGACCAAAGGACTTGTTTTCCTCAACATGCATGGTTGTCATATTGAGTGAAACCATGGGTATAAGATAGATCCTGGATGTCCAGTTATTGCGCTTGAGTTTCGCGGCCTCGGATTTGTCGGCGGGGCCTGAGGTTTCGGTTGATGAAATACGTCCAAGGAATGGGATGACTGAATAGGGTATGGTTGTAGGTGTTGATATGGATGATGAAAGTGTATTTCCTTTTCGCTCGATCAATGCATTGGTACGGGCAACTTTCCATTCAGACAGGCTGCTGTTCGCAGTGTTGTTGGCTGATGGAAGGCTCGACTGAAGGATGGCCGTTTCCGAATTCCTTTTACTTGGCACAAGATCAACACCCCGTCGTGGGTTTGCCGTTTTCGCAGCTTTGAATATTGGTACTGAATTTCTTATCGTCAGCGCGTTTGTTATGTCGATGGAAGACACCGATCTGCCGCTTTCTTGTTTATCCTCGGATTTTACGGAAAGTTTTTCTGTAAACGCTCTGGTCTCTTGAGATTTAAGTGCTGTCTGATTTTCCGGATTTGCTGAAGGACGGGCGTCATGATCAGACTCAGGACGCAAGGTTGCCCGTGATGCAACTTCGTTATCAGCGGCTTGTGGTTCATCGGATGCGCTTGGCTTTCTTTCCTGGTGCTCTGTCGAGGAAACCGGTGGATCCGTATTCACAGGCACTTTAATAGCCGTTTTTTCTGTTGTTGGCTGGTTGCCTGCTGATGTGTTGGCCTCATTTTTGTTTGAAGAAAAGAGATAGGTAGCGGTGCCGATGATGGCCACTACGGCGGCACCGATCAATCCTTTAAAGATAATGGTGGATGTCGATCCGCCGACGGCGGGTGGTGCGGATGACGCCGGAGGCAAAGGCGCAGGTGCGGGAGGTAATGCCTTTTCGATGGCAGACCACACGCCTGGGGAAGGAGTATCCTCCTTGCCTTCCAGACCCGACCGGAAGAGGTCGTCTATGTCATTATGTAGATCTTCCGTCATAGGCTTTTTTATTTTGGCATGGCAGGTTCCTGCCTTTTCAGTACTTCTTTCTGGAGGATAGCCCGGGCATCCGACAGATTTGATTTGGATGTTCCTTCGCTGATGCCCAATGTCTCTGCAATCTCCCGGTGTTTCATTCCTTCAAATACGTATAAGTTGAAAACCATCCGATAGGCAGGGGGGAGTTGCTGGATCAACTGCATCAACTCTTTTTGCCCCAGCCTCGAGTGTGCATCATTTTCTTCCGCACCTCCGTGAAAATTTTCCTCCATGGCCACCACGGGTGTCATCCGAGCCTTGCTACCTAACCGTTGCAACGCACAGTTCACGATGATCCTTCGCATCCAGCCTTCGAAAGAGCCTTCATGCTTGAACTGATCGAGATGGGTGAATATCCTGATGAATCCTTCCTGCAGGATTTCTTCAGCTTCCACCCGTGATGCGGCATAGCGTTGGCAGACGACGAACAGTTTGGGCGCGAATCGCTCATATAAACGATTCTGAGCCTGACGTTCGCCGGCCAAGCAGGACCGGATCAGCAGTTCAAGGTTATCCAATAAAGAAGTGCTTCTTTCCTCCATAGATAGCTGCATGGATCAAATGGTTGGGCGGAATTTTCAAATTCTTTAACAACACATGCAAATCCCATGCTCGTTGCAAAGTTCGTGATTCGAAAATTGTTAAAGGAGGGTTAACCCTGCAAAATTCAGCCTGTTCTACCCAACCCTTTCGAAACCTGCAGAGTCAATCATGTCAGAAAGCGCGCTGAAGACATTTTCAACAACATTGACCACACTTCAAAACAAACGATCATGAACAAGCATCTGAAAACCCTCATCACCGGAGCCTTTGCGGTCGCCACGGCGACCCTCACTTTTGTCGCCTGCCAAAAGGGCGATGTGCAAAACAACGAGACCACCGCGTTGAAAGTATACCTGACAGATCACCCGGCTGACTACGACCAGGTGCTGGTGAACATCACGACCGTTGAGGCTAAGATCGATACCGGTAAAGCCACTTGCAAAGACGACCGACATGGAAGTCGTCCCGAGGCGTTTGATCATCATGGAGATGATCATCGCAGCAGGAAAGACGGTTTTGGATTCTGGCAGACGCTCAGCTTCAAGCCCGGCAGCTATGATCTGCTGACCCTGCGTAACGGTGTGGATACCCTGCTCGCAACTGGAACCGTTACAGGTACCATCCGCAAAATTCGCATGGGCGTGAGCAGTGTCACCGTTGTAAAAAATGGCGTAAGCCATCCTGTGATCCTGGATCCAGCAATGCAGAACTTCATATATGTACACGTGCATAACAAGGAACTTGACAAGCGTGCAGACAGCAGCAAAGTGTGGGTTGATTTTGACGTGAGTCGCTCCATTGTTGAAAAGAACGGACAATTCTACCTCCGTCCCGTACTGAAGCCGTTCAACGATCGCAATTTCGGCGGACTTGAAGGTTCTGTCACCCCATCGGAAGCAGGTGTAATCGTCACTGCTTATGGCAGCACGGACACGGCTACTGCCATCCCTGACAAGCGCGGACATTATTGCATCCGTGGCCTTGATGGTGGAAATTACAAGCTGGTGTTCGATGCAAATAATGGATACATTGATACGACCATCAACAACGTATCGGTATCTGTCGGACGGAAGACACGTGTTGCAGCTGTGGTCCTGAAAAAATAACTATCAGCTTCACGCCTCCGTTGATGGATTACATCAACGGAGGCGCGATTGCATTGCTTATTTTTGCCGGAAAAAACATCGGTTCCCTCGCACCCATATTGTCAAATCCCATCGAATACCTCAAGGGCGTAGGTCCTTTGAAGGCCGATATGCTCAAGAAGGAGCTCGGGATCTTCACTTTTGGGCAGTTGCTGGATCATTTCCCTTATCGATATGTCGACAAAACCCGGATTCGGACGATCGCCGAGATCAATCCCGCTACGGATACGATTCTCCTGCAGGGGGTGATCACGGATATTGATACAACAGGGGAGAAACGGGGGCGAAGGCTCACGGCCCAGTTGCGGGACCGCACAGGTAACATGGAGCTCACCTGGTTCCAGGGCATCGGCTGGATGCAGAAATTCCTGATACCCGGGCAAGTCTACACGGTTTACGGAAAGCCGGCTTTCTTTCTGGGTCGTCCACAGATCACCCATCCGGAGATTGAGGCCGTACAGCCGGATGGACAGGAAGGACGGAATTTCATGGAACCCGTCTATCCTTCCACCGAAAAACTGAAAGTCCGCGGATTGACAGGACGTCAGATCGGAAAACTGACCTTCAACCTTTTTCAGCTGATCTCGGAGCGGGATATCCCGGAGAATCTTCCTTTGGAATTGCTTCGGGGAATGGGACTTCCCTCACGCTGGGAGGCGTATCGAGATATCCATTTCCCGGCCTCACAGGCTGCCTGTGATCGGGCGATGGAAAGGTTGAAATTTGAAGAGCTCTTTATAGCCCAATTGCGTATGGGCATGCTTCGCGCCAGTCGACACCGTCATTCGAGGGGCGTGTCGCTCTCCAAAGTCGGTTCTTTGTTCAATGAATTCTACGAACGGCATCTGCCTTTCCAACTGACGGGCGCACAGAAACGCGTGATGAAGGAAATCAGGCGGGATACCGCATCCGGACGTCAGATGAACAGGCTGTTGCAGGGGGATGTGGGGAGTGGTAAGACGATCATCGCCCTTATGACCATGTTGCTGGCAGCGGATAATGGATATCAGAGTTGTTTGATGGCACCCACGGAAATCCTCTCGCAACAGCATTTCGAAGGATTGTCGAAACTGTTGAAGGATTTGCCGGTACGGGTGGAAGTGCTCACCGGTTCCACGAAGACCGCAGCGCGGAAGCGAATCCTGGCGGCAGCACTCGATGGCAGTCTGGATATCCTCATCGGCACGCACGCACTGATTGAACAAAAAGTGCAGTTCGCGAAACTCGGCATGGCCATCGTCGATGAACAGCATCGATTTGGTGTCGCACAACGGGCACGTCTCTGGGAAAAAGCAGCGATCCCTCCCCATGTGTTGGTGATGACGGCCACACCCATTCCGCGGACATTGGCCATGACGGCTTATGGTGATTTGGACATCAGTGTAATGGACGAACTGCCTCCCGGGCGTCAGCCTATCATGACGGTTCACCGTTTGGAAGACAGAAGGCCCCAGGTGATGGAATTCATGCGGGACGAGATACAGAAAGGCAGGCAGATATACATCATCTTTCCGTTGATAGAAGAGAGTGACAAAGTGGATTATGAGAATCTCATGCGCGGATATGAAAATGTGAAGGCCTGGTTTCCAGAGCCGCGATACTGGATCAGCATGGTGCATGGGCGAA
>JBEEMB010000320.1:0-3585 GCA_041167815.1 Bacteroidota bacterium
GAGGATCTCAACTGGAAGGCAGATGCGCCTTTAGCGGGGTGCTATGATGGATGCAAATTCTTCCGTTGCGACTTATCTATGGCGAAAATGACGGGGTATCATTTCACCGACTGTCAGTTCATCGACTGTGATTTGTCGAATGCGGATCTGCGCGGGGTTGTGTTGAACGATTGCGTTTTCACCGGATGCAAACTGACAGGACTTCATTTCGAAGATTGCCATACCATCCCCTTCGGCGTCCGATTCAAAGGGTGTATTCTGACGCTTGCCTCTTTTGGGAAAATGATGTTGCGCAAAACAGTGTTTCAGGACTGTCGACTTACGGAGACCGATTTTTCAGGAGCAGATTTGCGGGAAGCGGTTTTTAGTGGCTGTGACCTTGATCGGGCCATCTTTTCGGGATGCAATCTTGAGAAGGCGGACTTCAGAAAGGTGATCAACTGTACGATCGATCCGGCACAGAACCGGATGCGTAAGGCAAAGTTCACATTGGACGGTTTGCCGGGGTTGTTATCGTCATATGGCTTGGAAATTCATGAATAGAGATGGCAGATGCTTGCCCAAAACATCCAAAATGTGGATAACCATGCGCCTACGCGGTTAAGTGGTCATGTTTTTCAACAAATGGGGATTACTATTTCATCGTATTTCTACGAAGGGTACACCTTGAATTTATTAATATTGTAATTGTAAATCAGAGGGACTAATCCACCCGACGATACCAATATCATACGAAAAACTAATGTGCATGAAATCCACAGACCTGCGTCTGGGCAACATCGTAGCTGCTATCGATGAGCCCTTCAAGCCTGATTATGTTGTTGTACTTGAGCCCGGCCTTGTTTATCTGATGGGGCGGGAAGAGGCGGACGATGAACAGAACATCATCCCTGTACCGGTCAGCAGTGAGATGCTGGCTACCTACGACATTCCCTGCGATGTTACTTTTTCACTTTCCGGTCATGAAGTGCGGATCTTCATGCAAGAAGCACGTGAATGTGCGAGTCTGGAGTTGAATGGGGCGAGATTAGAGTTCCACTATTTGCATGAGATGCAGAATCTGATTCATGCGCTTTGCGGAGAGGACATCATCCGCCACCCACACGTTCATTTGGAGAACGAGACCTACTAATGATAAACCCCGTTGGTCATTTGTCTGGCCAACGGGGTATTTATACGGATTTGATCAGGAAGCCCTGGAGATGGCATCCTTCAGGATGGTCAGGCGCTCATAATCCTCTTTTGCAGAATCTTTCAGATGTTCCAACAGTTCCAGCACCCGCTCGCTGGATGACTCGGGCGCATCCGTGCGTATGAGTGATTTGATATCGAACTGCTCGTGGAACATCATGTGCGCGTTCAGATTCCGGTGGTTGAGGTAATTCACCACCCGGAATATCGTGTGGATATTGCCCGCTGTTCCACTTTCCAACCTGGAGTACATGGTCTGCGACATGTTGAGATACCAGGAGATTTCCGTCTGGCTCATGCGCAGAATATCCTCACGCACTTGTTGCATGCGATTTCCAAATTCTTTGAGGTCCATAGATATATCGATTTAAAACCAGGTAATCGCCGGGATTGATTCAACCCTTGAGGATTAGATCATTTACATGCTCAACCATGTGAATTATTCATCTGGGGCATCGAAAACCGGTCAACTACCTTGATAGAAGGTAAAAATACGGGTTTGTATGCGTAAAAATCAGATATCAACCGTATTTTTACGCAATTCCCCGAAAATGTGGATAACTCATAATATCCTCTGAATATCAGGGCATATTATGAATTTCCATATTTGATTACTTACCGGACCGATGCAGGATCGAACAACAGCGGGAAAAACTGACCGCTCATCGGTTGTCCTGCCGGGATGGGTGGAACGCCGTGCAGCAATACTTCATCGACGTTGGAAAGTGTACCATCCTTGAACACATTGATGACAACACCGCGTCGGGGTCGGGGGCTCTTGTTTTCAAAAGATCCATGAACCATCAGAGGGTGGTGAAATACTGCTTCGCCCGCTTTGAGGGGGCAGGCAATGGGTTTGAATGCTGCCTGTTGTTCCGGGTTGAGGTAATCAAACAATCCATTCATGGCGCCCGTCAGTACCGGTTTTTGGAGTAAGCCCCAGCGATGGCTGCCAGGGATGTAATGCAGGCAACCGTTTTCCTCCGTCACATCGTCCAGGCCAAACCAACAGGTGAGATGCTGAATGGGTCCGGTTCGGGTCCAATAGGAATAATCCTGATGCCAGGCCACGACACCACCATTGAAGGGCGGCTTGTAAAAAAGCTGGTCGTGCCAGAATCGGACGGCAGTGTCTCCGAAGAGCTGGCTGGCGGCCATGACGAAGGCAGGGTTCCAGAGGATGTCGTGATAACCATGGGTGATGCGCCATGCACCCAAGGCATGGAATACCACTTTTGAAGGATCGGTGGATTCGTTGGATGCAAACTCGTAATACAGATGATGTGCCGGGTGGGCGGGATCCATGATCTCGACCAACTCGCGTTGCAGCACTTCGATCTGATCTTCATCCAGCAATTTGATGTTGGGGAGATATCCTTCGGACTCGAAGAAGTCAAGCTGCTCGTTGGTCAGTCGGTAACGGTCCCATTCTGCGCGGGAAGCAGGCTGACGGAAGATGTTGGAAACGGGCGCTGAAAACAGCGAAAGATCAGTCACAGACATGGCACATCGTTTGAGATTGAAGATAATGAGTTATTGCATTCGCAGTTTCAGACATACAATGGATCAACTACGAAGTCAATCGTCAGACAGACCACGGGATTAGGGGGAATGATGCATTGACATGGATATTAATGGCATGTTTCGAGGGATGACAGAACAGCTTTCATGATTAATGGGACTGCGCTATCATTGGACGGGCAAACGCTATGCAGGAAAAGCCTATAGTTCCATCCATTTCTTTGTGATTCCGTTCTGAACCATGCCAAGTTGTGGGTTGTTAGGAACCATATGAAAATTATCATGTTTATTTCCGCACTGGTGATCATCGTCCTGATCATATCCGGATTCGCATTGCGTCGGCAGGAGTCAGTGGAAGAACAACCTTACCAAACGGTACATCGTGACGGAGAACTGGAAATCAGGTTCTATCCGCCAGCCACCCTGGCCACGGTGCGGATGCAAGGCACCGCCTATCGCGATGTGGCCGGTTCAGGTTTTCGAAAGTTGGCCGGCTATATTTTCGGAGGCAACGAACGCGGACAGAAAATCGCCATGACTGCGCCCGTACACATGACTATGAGTCCCGAGGGATCAACCATGCAGTTTGTCATGCCGGCCGGTATGGACAGCACCAATCTGCCGAATCCGAATGACGCGAACGTGAAAATAGAACGGAGTCAACCGGCGCATATGGCAGCCATCCGGTTCAGCGGGTATGCCAATGACGAGGCGATCCGCAGACAAACCGCCCTGCTGGAAAGTATGCTCAAGTCCAAAGGGATACAACAACTGGGGCCTGTCAGATACCTGGGATATGATGCCCCTTACCGGCTGGTAGGCAGGCGGAATGAAGTGGTGGCAGAGGTACGCTGGCCGACGGCTCCCTGATCT
>JBEEMB010000340.1:0-3401 GCA_041167815.1 Bacteroidota bacterium
ATTGCTGCGTTCCGGGGCTGGCATACGGGTGTCTGCCGTAGTGACCGTTTCTCCGGCTGACTGCTCAGGATTCCAAACGTTCATTTCAGCGTAGGGAACACCCATCGCCAATGGTATTGTCCAAGCAGAAATATCATAGAACAGACTGTCGTCGAACTTTGTGTTCTTTTCGAAGATCGATTTGATGAGTTTGAACTGTGTCTGCTGTGCGGGCACGACAAACGCATTGCCGTTGCTGAATTTCTGTCCGCCTGCAGACAAATCCCCTTTCAACTTATGGATGCGTATCTGATGGCGCAGCAGCATCTGTACAAACAGATCTGTTTTCACCGGATCGTTGGCATCTCCGAATACATAGGCTTTTACAGGGTATGCCGTGGCCTCTTTTCGGGCATCAATGTAGAAGTTACGCTGGTAGTCAAGCAGTTTGGTCCGCATTTTTACGGCCGCCTCCATGGTGGAAAGCATTGTGGTGAACTGGTTGCGGATGGTGAACGGAAAGCTGAGCGGACCGTTCACGCTTTCCTGAATGTGACCGCGGGAGCTGGCCTGTTCGAACAGGATACCGATGCCACCGTTCACATCCGGATACGTGGAACCCTTTCCGTAGTAGAAATCGTCGTATCCTTCCTTGGTGAAATAAAGCGATCCGATTTTGTCGAGATGTTTGGCATGATAGGTGGCGATCTCTCCGGTCAGCTCCTGGTTGCGTTTGGGTGTGTTACCATTCACGCGTGCAGGCTCCCCGGGTTGGAAGAAGAAAGTTGCATTCGTACCCATCTCATGATGGTCGGTCAGGATATTCGGTTTCCAGTCGTGGAAGATGTTGAGCCGGTTCCGACTTTCGTAATGCTGAGCTGGCAGCCAGTCGCGGTTCAGGTCGAACCAGTAATGGTTGAAACGTCCGCCGGGCCATGCCTCGCTGAATTCGCGGTGGTTGGGGTCGCTTACGCCTGAAATACTTTTATGACTGTTCACCCAGGTGGAGAATCGCTGCAGACCATCGGGATTGAAAGATGGATCCAGCAGGACGACCGTACGAGACAGCAATTCGTCGATCTCCGGACCTTTGGCGGCAGCGAGATAATACAAGCCCAACAGGGATGCGTTGGCACCACTTGCCTCGTTGCCATGGATGCTGCAGCCGATCCAAAGGACGGTTGGCATCTCGGCTGTGTTCACCGAAGATGACTTGTCGGGATCGCTGAGTTTGAGGTGTTCGGTGCGGATGGATTCAATGCGCCCTTGGTTGGCAGGTGACGTGATGGTCAGTACCACCTGTGGCCTGCCTTCATAGGTCTTTCCGATGTCCTTCAGGGTGACCCGGTCGGATGCCTGATCGACGGCCCGCATGTATTGCACGAGCCGGTCGTGCGTGACGTGCCATTCTCCCACCTTGTGGCCAATGACCTGTTCTGGAGTAGGAATGGCGGGATCGTAGGTGACTCCCTTGGGGAGATAGTAACCGAGGTCCTGGGCCTGAGCCGTGTGCAGGGACAGTGTAAGGGCAATGGCGATCAATCGTTTCATAATACGAATGGATATGAATGAATATGAACCCATCAATCACTTTCTGATCTTAGGGTATGCATGGCCGTTAGTGTTGCTCAGTAGGTTCTGTTCGGGTCGAAGGATTCCAGTTCCTTGGCGACAGCGCTGAGGAAGGTGGCACCCAATGCTCCGTCGATGATGCGGTGGTCGTAGCTCATCGACAGGTACATCATGTGGCGGATGGCGATGCTGTCTCCCTGCGGCCCTTCGATTACGACCGGGCGTTTTTTGATGGCGCCGGTTGCAATGATCGCGACCTGTGGCTGGTTGATGATGGGGGTACCCATCAAACTGCCGAAGGTCCCAACATTGGTGAAGGTGAAGGTGCCGCCCTGCGTATCATCCGGCCTCAATTTATTGTTGCGGGCATTGTGTGCGATCTGATTGACCTGACGAGTGAGGCCCACGAGGTTCAGTTGATCCGCATTTCGGATGACCGGAACGATGAGGTTTCCGGAAGGCAGGGCCGTGGCCATACCGATGTTTATGTCCTTTCTGATCAGGATGCGGTCGCCTTCCAGGCTGGAGTTCAGCATGGGATAGCGTTTCAGGGTTTTCACGATCGCTTCGATGATCAGCGGGGTAACGGTGATTTTCTCGCCTTCACGCTTCTCATAGTCTTTTTTGATACGGTCGCGCCAGAGTACGAGGTTGGTGACATCCGCTTCAGAGAAGCTGGTGACATGTGCACTCGTAGCCTTGCTTTTGACCATGTGATCTGCAATCAACCTGCGCATGCGATCCATCTCGATGATCTCCACATTACCTGCATAGGAAGTGACGGGCGTCGTGGCCCGATCCTGTGCGGTTGGCAGGGGCTGAGCTGCAGTGACAGTGGGTTGAATGGGCGTCGGTGCGACTTTTGTATCCGGCGAGGCTGAGGGAGCCGCATATCCCTGGCGTCTTTGTACGTATTGTAGGATATCCTGTTTCGTTAATCTTCCTTCTGCTCCGGTTCCTGGGATGGTTTCCAGTATAGAGAGTGGAATGCCTTCGTTGGCGGCGATGTTCATTACCAGTGGAGAGTAGAAGCGTGCGCCTGTGGGCAGGTCTGCAGGCATATGGGTAGGCTGGTAAGGAATCTCCGGGGTGGCTTCAGGTTCCTTTTCCTCCGAACCTGCGTTGTCGGGTACCCTGATTTCTTCAGCGACGACCGGTGTTACGGGAGCTACAACGGCTGGAGCAGGTGCAGGCGTGGCAACAGGGATTTCAACCTCTGAGCTGGTGCGGATGCGTGCGATGACGGCACCCACAGGCACCACATCGTTTTCACTGAAGAGGGCTTCTTCGAGGATGCCTTCTTCTGTTGAGGGCACTTCGCTGTCGACCTTGTCTGTGGCGATGTCCATAAGTGTTTCATCCTGTTTCACGGGATCTCCCGGCTTCTTGTGCCAGCGCAGGATCGTCGCTTCCATGATGCTTTCACCCATTTTGGGCATTACAACCTCTTTGAGGGCCATATTCAAATCGATTTAGATCCGTGATCCGGACGCAGTTCTTATGAGCGTAAAGGTATTCAATTTTCAGGGTCTGTACAGACTGTGTGGATGTTGTTGCACTCATTCAAGGATGAACTTTCGCAACGCATTCAGTCCGTGCATGGCCGTGAGTTCAATATTCCGCATCCGGTCGAACCGAAAATGGAAATGACTGGCGGCTTCCCGGTCTTTCCCGGCCAGTCCGACCCACACAGTACCGACAGGTTTATCCGTCGTTCCCCCTCCTGGGCCCATGATCCCGGAAGTTGCGATGGCATAGTCGCTGCCCGCAACAAGCCGGGCACCCCTTGCCATCTCCAGCACGGTCTCGCGACTGACGGCACCATGAGCTTTGAGCGTATCCGCATGTAC
>JBEEMB010000362.1:0-6735 GCA_041167815.1 Bacteroidota bacterium
GTAAACAGATTCCACCCATTCAATGGCTTCCCGTTTCCCCGGAACGGCTGCTTCAAAAAAACTGCGCAACCGGGGAGACGGAATGGAATCCAGGATACGACGACGCACTCTCTCCGCCCTGCCTTGGTCTCGGATCAACTCCGCCAATTCGGGCAGGCGCTGCGCGATCAGGGTGGAGAAAACATGTATGACTTCCGCACGCATACTCCTGGCCCGTTGCGTCGGCATACGACCATCGTGCAGATATCCTCCGAAAGCATCCAGCTCCGTGTCCGTCTCCTCATCCGCTTTTACCCCCCTGTTTACAATCCTTTGCTGATCACTCGATATGGTTTGACGGGAACGATCTATGATCCCCTTTGTTCCCGGGAGGTTAGGCTTTGCCTGTTTTCTTTGCCCAAGATCGGATCCCGGGGGGCGTCCGGCATCGAATCGATGAAAAAAAGCACGCAGTGGCACCGGCATAATTTGCGCGGACAGCCTGCGTTTAGAAGCCTGTGAGGATGAGATCCCACCAGGGTGCGGCCCCACCTCGGGACGAATATCCATACCCAGCATGGATTTCAACAGATGCAGCCGGACGATTTCTACCGCCGCTTCACGCCCCATGCTGGTCTGTAAATGATGTACTACGCCAGCCACCATCTCCGATATCTCCGATAATCCGGCGGAACGCGTTTCCGGCCTCGCAAGCATCCAGCCTTCGATCAGCACATCCATATCCAGGTGTTGCAACAACCTGCGCAACCTGGGGCCATCTTTTTTTACCTGCTCGAATACCCGACCGATGGATTTAGGACTGGAAAGTAGCAATGCGCCGGACAGGCTGCGGATGCTGATGTTTTTTGAACCCGCCCACCATGGCAATCTTCCATGGACCACAAAATGACGAAGGATCTCAACCTGCCGGTCCGGTCCCTCCGCCACCCGTGCCACCCCCTTGGATGGTTGCTCCTTGCGCAAGGCCTGGAGCGCTGTACGCAGTGCGGCCATGATCCGGGGAACGAGTTGATCTGCAAGGTCTTCCGGCCTGAGTTCACCGATATCCAGTTCCAGTTTATCGATGACAAGATGCACGTCGTCCGGTACGAATTCAGACAGCACCTTATCGAGCGCATCAGGCAACACCCGGTCTCCCAGTAGCCTGATCTTATCAGCTAGCATGCGGTACTGGGCAGCCTCTTCCAATTCGAATTGAAAGATCTGCTTCCGGATGACATGCATTCCGCTCATATATTGCGTCGGGATGACTTGAATCGTCCGAGGGTCTGTATCAATTGCCTGGAGAGGAGATCCAGTTCCCGGAAATCAGACCGGCTTTGAGTTCGAACATGCAACCAACGGCTGTAGACATCCTCAAAAATACTCATCTGCAAGGCATCCAGCAGATAGATGTCGGCAGAGAAATGAGCGGGCATATTTTCCTGCAATAATCGCCGAAAAAGGCCGATGAATTCTTCATTCTGGAACCTGGCCGGCCAGGCGGGCAAGAGGAAGCTAAGGGCATTGGAGTAGGCGAAAGGTTCCGCCTCGGTGCCCCGTACATCGTCCTGCGCAGTGATTTCTAGTACCTGGCTGAGTGCGACTTCCCTGGACTGGATACGTGTGAGGTATCGGCTCGCGGCCAGCAAAGCACGCTGTGCCGCCGTCCGCGACTTGAAAGTCTTGTGCAATCGGGCTACCGGCTGGCTGTCGCCATCGTACAGAATCACACTGAAAACCTGCCCCTCTTCGTCCGTCTGGATGCTGAACCGCTCCGGGACCATCCCCAACAACGGAATCTCTTCAGATTGAAGGCGCTGGGACTCCATCGAACCAGGAAAATAACCCGACAGGTAGATTTCTCCGTGTTCGTCCAGGATGTTGAATGTGAATAAAGCGGGTTCCAGCGGCCTGAGCAGAATGTGTTCCAGCATGTGAAACCCTTCACTTTCGAGATCGACCTGGATGACCGATTGCTTGAAACGTTCGAGTACAGACCTGCAAACCGAGGCATCATCGTGTTCGAACACCACCACTTCCACGGCAGGATCCGGAATTCTCATCAGCACATGATGCCTTCGCTGGCCATCCCGGCCTGAAGTTATTTCCCTGAGAAATCGTTGATTACGTATGTTGGCAAACAACCGCTTGATGAATCCGATACCCAGCTTCGGGAAGCGGATTGTTGCGTCTTCGTAGTCGGTATGCACCATCCTGAGTACAGACGGACGCTGGTCCTCTTCTACCGGTAAAAAATCCATGAACCACTGCGTATCATCCCCTTCTGTTGCCGGTTCCATACCAACCCAGGATAGCAGCGGACGCGATAGCGATCTGCGACGATAATCACGGATATCCATCAGCAGGGCCAGTTTTCTTTCCAGCGTGGAAATATTGTTGCTGTCCCAGGGATCAGGTTGACGATAATCAAATGCTTTGTTACGGGCGGTGGACAGCGCTGTGACATGCCTCAGGAACCGGATCTTCCCCTCAATAATATCACGCTCCACCTGTTCCCGATTTACCCCCGGATCGTGGAGGGCATTCTTCCGCAATGCTTCGGTCTGTATGTGTTCACTAAACCGGGCCATCAGATGGTCGAGTACCCGGTTTCTGCGCTGTAAGTTCTCTCCCGACTCATTGATCATTCCTTGCAAGTGTGCGGCATGTGCTGCACGATCTCGCACGAGCAACTCCTCCCACCCTGGAATATCTTCCGGAAGCAAGGCGAAATAGGTGTCAGGATGATCGCTGCTGATCGACAGGAGATGCCTGAGATTGGTCAGTTGTGCCAGGTGGTTGGCCATGATCTGCTCGAAAAATGTCAGATAGGCACTCAGCTGACGCGACTGCGCCTTTCGTTCGTCAGCATCACTTTTCTGCACCTGACTGTAGCGACCGAGTCCGTAAATCGCAGGAAACTCATTATGCATTGCATAATGCCGACCCAGTTCTTCCACGGAAAACCTGCCTCGCGGCAGGGTGTCGCGATACTGGATGCTCCCCAGGTACTGACTGCGACGTGAAGCCAGGTCGAAGTCGAGCAGCTGACGGGTGGTCACCGGATCCACTTCGATCTCGACATTATTCTTCAATATGCGGACTCCGGGTATGTTTCGCTCGTCAAAAGCATTGAACGCTATGACCGGATAGGCGTCTGCAGAAAAATTGATCTGATCCTCGTGAACAGGCAGCCCGTCACGGTAAACTTTGAAATCCACCACAGAGTTGACACCCGGAATACGGGCCATCAAATCCCGCAGCCGGGATACATGGATAGAAACTGATTTGGGTCGGAGATCTTCTTTCAAAATCAGGCCATGCTGGGCCTTGGGACCGGAAAAAACCTCGTCCGCTGCCATCCCATCCTCAATCAGATCATACGGATTACGGAAACGGACCTCCGGATTGATGTATGCTTCCAGCTCTGCGTAGATCTTTGAGAGTACGAATTCTCCGATGGCATCCACCTCAAGATGTACCGTGCCTGAAATCGACAGAGGAACAGACTTGAGCATGATGAGTCGGCCCAGATCGCAGCCCAGATTCCGATGCGCATGGAACATGTCCATGATCTCGGTACGCAACTGATCCAATTCCGCTTCCGACAGTTCATCCCGACTCTGCACCTGGATCTCCAGCAAACCCTGATACCCTCCCTGATCATCCCTGATCGGATTCACCCAGGCGTTCTTGACCCGGCGGACCCGATCAATGATCATTCGCCGGTAATCATCCATTGTCGTCGGTTCAGTGGGGAAAATATCCTCCGGAGGGATGAGCAGGTTTTGGCGAACAGGATCGTGGCCATCCACACCGAGGAAGAACAAATCCTCCACCGGCATATTTGTCCGGTACGACAGATCCATTAAGGCATACACGAGGTATTCCAGCATGGTCACCCCGGGATCATGGTAGTTATAGTCCGTCCATATCTTCCCCGAATACTGCTGGACCAGTCGAATGCCTTCCTCGAAGCGTTCCTTGAAACGCAGCCCGGGGATATCGTATTCTTGTTTGGAGATGCTGTTGGACACAGGGAGATTTTAGGGGTTCAGGCCAGCAGGCCGGTGACCTGGAATCGAATCTGGAAAGGTTCGCCCGTACGCTCGTCAATGCCGTAATGGCTGGCGGTGCGCACCTGCAGTGCGTATTGAAACAGTTCGCCATGCCAGCGAAAACGCAGCCGGTTGAAAAAACTTCCATAGTATGCCCCTGTCTTCCGGATGTTGCCGAACGACAGTCTTCCGCCGTGTGCGTTGACAGCGATGGCATGCGCAAGGGCGTACTTGCCGCTCCCCTGTCGGCCATCGATGCGGGCCATCACTTCAAAAGCGCTCGGTGCATCCAGCCGGCCGACGATATCATGCCATTTTCCATCACCGGGAACGAGCCCTTCATGCAGCGTACCGACCCGGCGCTTCATGGCAACAGTACCATCCACTTCCAGGGCATGCCGGGGATTGGCGACGCCGATACCCGCAGCACCACCTTCCTTCAGCACCAGCCGGGGTGCCTGGCCTGCATCCGATATGGAGAGTCCCGGGACCTCCTGCTCATTGATGCTTATATACCAATCGGGTTCACGATGTTGCAGGCTCGGATAGAAGGACATGAGCTTGTTCGAATACCCGACCGGGGATATCCTGAAGCCATTTTCACCACTCCGGTCGATCCCGTCATCCACAATGTTCAGTGTGGAATCGATGAGGTCTGCAAAATGCTCCGCCGAAGGGGAACTGCCCTTCTTGAAGTAGTTACGCAGGGTTTGCCTGTTCAGAAGTGCCATACATCAGATTTTGAAAGTGAACCAGAATCCCTCATCGGCTTCGGTATTTGTGAAATCCTGTTGGTCGGATTCGTTTTCCTTTCGGTCGTCCGGCGCCGAGTCATCCCCAAGTACAAGGTTGGATCCGATCACCAGATCTTCGAGGGAAGAACGCTCCGGGGCAAAGAACTGAGGCTCCGACAGGATCTCTATCTGATGATTGGAAAGCGGCACGGGGATCGACCAGGGATATGCGGGACGGATGTCGTCCGGTTCACCCTCCCGGGCACTGTCCCGAAGCTGATATTTCCCATCATCATCAATGATCATCCGGATCACCGAAAATCCGGTCACGAACCGGATGTATGTCCGAGTCTGTATGAAGTTCAGTATTTCCGACCGCTTGATGGGCGGCATGTTCATCGCCCAGGATACCTGCCCGTAAAACCAGGGACAAATGTACCGAAGGAGATCCTGATGCAATCGCTTCATGGTAGCCCCCACTTCGACACCCTCGATCTGGAGCTTGCATTTGATCCACAGATATTCGTACGACGGATTCCGAACCGTGATCCGGGCGAAAGAAGAAGAGACCTCCTTTAAGTATGCCTCCATCTGCATGATCTGCCCCGGGTTCAACAGCGGCTGATAGAAAATATCATCAGCCCTGAGTGATGGCAGTGCGGCCACCACCACCTCGCCGGCACCTATGAATTTCTCATGGCCGGCATAACCAAAGGCCCGTACATGCGAAAGCCAATCGAAGCGACGCATCAACAAACGCTCCATATCCCAACAGGTGATCGCCCGGTTCTTATGGCGCAGCACTTCACTCACCCGCTGGTTGAAGGATAAATTATTTTCACTTGGACGACCTTCCGTCGTGGGCAGGGGCTGAATGACGTTCAGCACACCCGGTATGGGCTGTGCAAGTTCTTGTACACTGCCCGCAGCCAGGGATACTGGATGGTCTGGATCCGATCCATCGTCCTGGAAAACAGCAGACGCCGCATCGGTATGAATTGCTCTGATGCGACTGACCAGTGCGGCTTTCTGAATCGCACCCGCTGAAATCCAATAGGCACCTTGCCCCATGGTTTCATTATCGTCTGACATGTCCTCGGGCAGCTCAATGGAGAATATTCCGGAATGGATCAGCCCGTTTGTTTCATCGAAGAGGATCCGTTCTGCTTTGAGCGGTTTCCATACATCATGGCTGAGATATGACCAATGAATATCAGGACGTCGACCTACGGACCATTTGTCGTTCCGCTCCAATTCAAATAGGAGGCTGACGGTCATGCCCGGCCGGATATCTTTCAGTCCAATGAACAGGCTCCCTTCCTGGTCGAACCGCGGGATGATGCCAGTGCCAGTTACCCGACCTTCTGAATAGACCTGGCGGCAACCGAAGGGATGAAGATGAAAGAATGCATGATGGCCGTCCCGCTCATTTTGGGCGGTCAACGATGGAGCGAAATATAAACGGGATGAAGCTTTATAGTTCAGGAATAGATTCTCAGCCATCGGCGTGAAGGGCTCTCTGGGCGTTTCGTAAGACGGACGCTTCCCATTTTTAAGGGCCTTCATATCAATCGATCCGGAAATGGCTGAATTGTAAACGGCCGAATAGACATCGTAACCAAAACCGATAGCCGGCGCTGAAAGTTCAAGTTTCAGATATCCAAGGGCCTTTCGGTTGGAATAATCCTCCACGTCCTCCGGTCGGATACGTGCATCATGACGGATGCGGAGTTTCGACAGATCGATGTCTTCGACCAGCCGTTGCGGCCCCACAGAACCGTCCTTTCGTTCCGCGTCAAACAAAGGTGTCAATTGCGCGGGTTCATGCGGACGTGGATGGAATCGATGATCCGACAGCGCGCTGATGCGTAACTGAAAACTATGGTTGTCGATTGCGTATGGATATGCTGCGAAATAGGATGAAGCACCGTTTTCGTCGAAGGGCAATCCGTAGAATTCCC
>JBEEMB010000051.1:0-3272 GCA_041167815.1 Bacteroidota bacterium
TCGGGATGCCACTGACAGGGGAAGTCTTATACAAACATTAGGATAACAATGATGGGGTGGAGGCCTGGGCATGACGCCACCCCCTTTTTACTGTCATCCCGAGGCCTCCGAAGGATCTAGCTGTTCACCGCATCAAACTAAAAGGGGATTCAAATAAAAGTTTTCACACCAACAACCGCGCATCGGGACGAACCTCCCGCACATCGGTCAGTTTGACATAGCGTTGAAACATAGGATATCCGGGATGCAGGATCAGATTTCTTTGTACCGGCATCACAGCAGACGGCGCACTAAAACCAATGTGGCTCGGATTTGTCACAAATGTTAATACCCTTTTGTCCATTTTAAAAATCTGCCCCGGGCACATCGACATCTTCCATGCCTGCAAGCTGCTTCCACCCACCCCTGTTGCCTGAAAATTCGTAACTTATGCCCTTAAAAACATAAACATATGTCACGTTTTCTGTTGCCGGTGCTGATGGCCGTTTCCGTCTGGACGGGATGGTCAATCCTGCCCGATTCCAACATCGGCCTGAACGCCGACTGGATGGTCCCAAAGAAAGACACCAGTCGAAAAGATACCATGGTGTACACGTCCTTCAAGGACCTGCCGTTAAAGCCGACAAGGGAAGTGGCATTCACCACCTCGGAAGGTACCTGGATGAGTGTGGACATCAGTCCCGATGGACAAACGATCGCGTTCGATTTGTTGGGAGATATCTACACGATGCCGGCTGCCGGTGGACAAGCCACACCCGTGACCAAGGGGATCGCGTATGAAACGCATCCAAGATTCAGTCCGGACGGGAAGAAGATCCTCTTCACCAGTGACCGTACGGGCAGCGACAACCTCTGGTACATCGACATGGAGAAAAAGGACACCGTTCAGCTCACCCGTGAGCGGACGGAAGACTTCCCCGCCGCGGTATGGACGCCGGATGGAGAATATGTCATCGCAGCCAAGGGACGCCGGGTTCCTAAGCTTTGGATGTACCATAAAGACGGAGGTGGCGGCATCCAGCTGATAGACCAACCGGCGAGCCTGAAGACCATCGATCCATTTGTGAGTGCAGATGGAGAGACGATATATTTCAGTCAGCGCAATGGCTCCTGGAACTACAACGCCCTGCTGCCCCAATATCAAATCGGCACCTATGATCGTAAAAAGGGCCATCTGAATACCATCACCTCCCGTTACGGTTCCGCCTTCACCCCCACCCTCTCGAAAGATGGACGATGGATGGCCTATGGCAGTCGCTACGAAGAAAAGACCGGACTGGTGCTGCGCGACCTGAAGTCGGGCGATGAGCGTTGGCTCGCCTATCCGGTGCAGCGAGACGAACAGGAGTCCATCGCCCCGCAGGGCGTATATCCCGGCATGTGTTTCACACCCGACAGTCGAACCCTGATCGCCTCCTGGAACGGAAAGATCTACCGCGTACCTGTCGATGGAGGACAACCCTCGGAAATCCCCTTCAAAGCGGACGTCAGGGTGGAGATGGGGCCACGCCTGTACAACAGCTATGCGATCTCCGATACCAGCCATGCGCTGGTCACCCAGATCCGCGACGGGGTGCCTTCTCCGGATGGGAAACAGCTCGCCTTCACGGCATTGAACCGCCTGTATGTCATGGACTATCCCAAAGGCCAACCCCGCCGTTTGATGGATCGGGAAATGACGCAGGCGATGCCGGCCTGGAGCCCCGACGGGAAACAGATCGCCTTTGTAACCTGGAATGAAAGTGAAGGCGGACATCTTTACAAAGTGCCGGCCAACGGTTCGACGGCGCCGGTAAGACTGACCACAGCATCCGCATTTTATATGCAGCCGGCCTGGAGTCGTAATGGACGCATCGCTTTCTTCAAAGGACCTGCCCGGTTGTTCCGTGATGCTGAAGATCCATTCTTCAGCGGCGCTGAGGGCGAACTTGTATGGATACCCGAGATCGGAGGCGATATCCGAAAGATAGATATGGCACGCAACCGGGGCAATGTGCATTTCACCCGCGATACCACCCGCCTTTTCCTGAATGCTCCGGGCGGACAGCTGATATCCATCCGCTGGGATGGAACGGATGAGAAGGTGCATGTAAAAATCACCGGCATCACCACCTATGGTTCGGTCAGCCAGGCAGACGATCACGGCCATGGAGGCACGCAGTATGTGATGGGCCGTCCAATGATGTCGGCCGATCCGCTCAACCATTGCATGCTGCCAGAATCTGCGAGCGGACGTGAGCCACAGAACATGCCCTCTGCGGCAGAGACTATCCTGATGGCTCCAGTCGGAGACCAGGCAATCGCGCAGGTCAACAACAACATCTATGTCGTCACGATCCCTGAAGCGGGAAAGACGCCTTCCATCTCGGTATCTGAACCGAAATCTTCAAGCTTCCCTGCCCGCCAGCTCACCGAGATTGGCGGAGAGTTCCCGGCCTGGGAAGCCGATGGCAAACGTGTGCACTGGTCGCTCGGCAACGGACACTGGGTGTACGACGTGGCAGCCGCCAAGCGCTTTGAAGATTCCGTAAAGACGGCGAAAAAAACGGAGGACAAACGGAAGACGGACAGCCTGATTGCCCTGAATGCTGGCGGTCCGAACGCTAAAAAAAGAGCAGACTCTCTGCAGAAGGCTTTCAAAGACTCGATGGCCGTTGTGTATAAATCTGATACCGCACGCGCCCGTAAGGATAGTCTTGCTGAAGCCCTGGCCAAAAAAGAAGTGAAATTTGAACCGCAGGAAAACCAGGTGAAGGTTTCCTTCCGCCGCGATATACCAACAGGCGCCATCCTGCTCACCAATGCCCGGATCGTTACGATGAAAGGGAATGAAGTGATTGAAAATGGCGACATCCTGATCGTCGGAAACAGGATCCAGGCCGTTGGACCGAAAGGCACGCTGAAGGTACCTGAAGGAACGAAAGTGATCGAATGTGCAGGGAAAACCATCACGCCCGGATTCGTGGACACACATGCGCACATGTGGCCTTTCTGGGGTCTGCACAAAGATCAGGTATGGCTTTATGCAGCGAATCTGGTGTATGGCGTCACCACCACCCGCGACCCGCAGACCGCCACAACAGACGTACTTACATACGGCGACATGGTGGAATCCGGTCAGATTGTAGGACCCCGGATCTATAGCACGGGGCCCGGTGTCGGCTTCTGGTCATACAACCTCAAGGATCTTGATCAGACGCGGAACGTCCTCAAGCAGTACAGCAAGTACTACAATACCAAATATATCAAGATGTATCTGGTGGGCAACCGTC
>JBEEMB010000104.1:0-5279 GCA_041167815.1 Bacteroidota bacterium
AGTTGAAGTTGCCAGGTTGTATGCCAGATTGCGCAAGCTGTCAGTTTGCGAATAAGCATTGAAAGGTTTTGCTAAGTCTGCACCTTCAGCTATCCAACGGTGAAGCAGCTCAATCTCCTCCAGCGTGAGTTGGGGTTTGCCCTTGGGGGGCATATGCTTTCTGTCCGCAGGGTCAAGCAACAGTCGCTCTATGATCAGACTGTTGTCGGGATCTCCGGCCACCCACATCGCCCCCGATTTTCCGCCAGCCAGCATTTTTTGAATATCGGACATCACCAATCCTCCCTTTGACTTCTGCTCATTATGGCAAGCATAACATTTGGCTTGCAATAAGGGCTGTACCGCCGCCAGATAAATGGCAGAGCTGTCGGTGACCGGTGGTCTTTGAATAATTTCAGCTGTTTCGACATGTTTGGAAGAAAAGCTTAGGAAATCTGAACCATGGGTGAGGCTTCCTCCAAAATGACTTCCGATCAATAAGGCGAAAGCACCAATGATAGCAGAAAAGTTGATAAGTGTTGATCTTGATGTTTGCGATACCCACAATTGCCAAATAACGTATGATAACACGGCCGTGAACGTTCCAAGCCACAGATGTCGGGTCAACAGAACCTGATCATAACCATCGCCAAGTGACAGAAACAGTCCACTTAGGGCAGTCAGGACCGTAACAAAACTCGTCATCAATAATATCCTTCCGAAAATATCCTGGAATTGCGGTACGGTCATCCATCTATTCCGAAATGGAATAGCCAACAGAAGGAGCAGGAGCACCGCAGATGGGAAATGGAGTAATATCGGATGCAGCTTGCCACCCGCCAAGAGCCAACCTGGCGCCTCGATTTGAGGTTGGAAAATAGCCGCCATCAGCAGCAGTATACAAAGGCTGAATACAATATTGGACAGGATGCGATCGAAACGTCTCATGCCGGAGATGATTGGCTCCACCCCGGTGAATAGGATGGAGCATGTGATTACTGAAAGTGGATCAGGCCATGATGCCGGGTATGATTTGCCCGGCGATGTCCGTAAGACGATATCTGCGGCCAAGATGTTTGTAGGTCAGTTTCTCATGGTCAATACCCATCAGATGTTCAATGGTTGCATGAAAATCATGGATGCTGACTGGATCTTTGACGATATTGTAACCGAACTCGTCCGTTTCGCCATAAACTATTCCGGGCTTTATACCCCCGCCTGCCATCCAGATGCTGAAGCACTTCGGATGATGGTCCCTGCCATAGTTGTCTTTACCTAAATTCCCCTGGCAGAAGTTGGTACGACCGAACTCTCCGCCCCAGATGACAAGTGTCTCATCCAACAACCCACGCTGCTTCAAATCCTTGATCAAAGCCGCTGACGCACGGTCGACATCCTGCGCCTGTAAAGGCATCTCACCCACCAGGTTACCATGTTGGTCCCATCCCTGGTGATAGAGCTGCACAAAGCGAACACCCGATTCAGAAAGCTTTCTGGCTAGTAGACAATTCGCGGCATAAGTACCCGGCACCAGACATTCCGGTCCATACATTCTTATAGTGTGGTCGGGTTCTTTGGACAGATCGGTCAGCTCGGGTACAGCGGTTTGCATCCGGTATGACATCTCATATTGCTGGATCTTGGACTGTATCTCCGGATCTCCGAATTGCTCAAAGGCCATCGAATTGAGTTTTGACAACTGATCGAGCATATCCCGACGGGAATTACGATCCTGTCCTTCCGGATTGTTAAGATAGAGAATGGGGTCTTCGCCACTGCTGAATACCACGCCCTGGTGGATGCTATCCAGGAAGCCATTGGTCCACAACTTGGAATAAACACCCTGACCATTGCCCCTTCCTCTGGATAAAAGAACGCAGTAGGCCGGAAGATTTTTGTTTTCGCTGCCCAAACCGTAACTCATCCAGGCACCCATACTGGGTCTGTTGCCTTGCTGGGCACCGGTCTGGAAGAATGTAAGGGCCGGGTCGTGGTTGATCGCTTCCGTATGCATCGTTTTAATGATACATAGATCATCTACAATCGATGCCATGTGCGGGAACATGGATGAAACCCAGGCACCAGACTGGCCATGTTGTGTGAATTCGAAAGCCGAGCCCACAAGTGGAAAATGTTCCTGGTTGGCAGTCATCCCTGTCAGACGTTGGCCCATCCGAATGGATGCGGGTAAATCCTGACCGATCATCTCATTGAGTTTCGGCTTGTAGTCGAAGGTCTCCAACTGGGATGGTGCTCCGTTTTGGAACAGATAGATAACTCTTTTAGCCTTGGGGGCGAATTGTGCCACACCCAATGGAAGGGTTTCAAGTTCATCCTGTTTGCGCCCGAAAATTCCGGGGGCCAGAAGAGAACCAAGCGCAATACTGCCTAATCCGAGTCCTGCGCGTGTCAGAAAATGTCTGCGGGTATGATTCAGTCTGAATTTATTGAATTCGTTCATGGTTTGTCAGGATTTAACGGTGGTCTCTTCCAAATTATATATCATGTGTATGACTTGCATCAAAGCCGCGTGACGAGTGGGATCCAATCCTTTTGCTGCCGGATATTCACCGACATGGATGAATTTTTCAGCCCGCTTTTTGTCGGCTGAAAAGCGCTTAACTTCCAATTGGTGGTATTCCTTCAAAGCATTGCGCTCTTTGTCAGATGGCTTTCTGCAAACGATTCGCCTAAAGGCTTCTTCTATCAGCATTTCTTCCGTCTTTCCGCTAGAAAGCATCTGTTGGGCGAGTACTCGTGATGCCTCAAGCACTTGTGGGTCGTTCAGCATGACCAAAGCCTGTAGAGGGGTGTTTGTTCTTATCCTGGTCACTTCACACTGGTCGCGGTTGCTGGCATCAAATATCAACATCGATGGGGGAGGAGCGGTACGTTTGATGAAGGTGTACATACCCCTGCGGTATAGTTTCTCTCCATGATCCTGGACATAGCGGGCGAGCTCACCTCTTCCGGAGGTCGTAGATTCCCAGATATCCCTTGGTTGGTAAGGCTTCATACTAGGCCCCCCGATGGTTGGCACCAGTAGTCCACTACTCGCCAGCACATGGTCTCTCGTAAGTTCCGCCGTCAGCCTCAGTCTCGGGGCGTAAGAATAAAAACGATTATCAGGATCCTTTTCCAGTTTTTTCCTGTCCCTGGAAGCATGTTGCCGATAGGTGGCGGAGGTTACAATCTGACGAACAAGCCGTTTGATGTCCCATCCATTGTCGCGGAAATCACTGGCGAGCCAGTCCAACAATTCCGGATGAGTGGGCAGATCTCCCTGCATTCCGAAATCACCTGCAGTCTTTACCAATCCCTTTCCGAAGAATTCCTGCCAGATCCGGTTCACGAAAACCCTAGCGGTAAGCGGATTTCGGCGATCCAACAGCCACTGGGCCAGTCCAAGTCTGTTCTTCTGGTAGCGGGTGGTGTCGAAAGGAAGGATTGATGAAGGCATTCCCATCTGGACAGTATCCGTAGGCTGGTCGTAAACACCACGGTTCAAGACCCTGGTTACCCGGATCAAAGAACTGTCTTTCATCACCATCACCGTTACCGGCATGGTGTCCGGTTTGTTGATGAAATTGAGGACGGAACGTACATCATCCGTCGAAATTTTCATGTTCGGAGGATCACCGGGAGATGCCAGACCAATATCTCCCACCAGGCCTTTTTCATTCACCTGATTGAAGAAGGCGAAGCTGCTGAAATAGTCTTTCTGAGAGATGGGGTCGTACTTGTGATCGTGGCATTTCGAACACTCAAGCGTCATAGCCAGGAAGGCTTTGCCGAAGGTGTTGGTCCGGTCTGAAACATATTCTATTCTGTATTCTTCATCGATCACCCCGCCTTCCTGGGTGATTTTATGGTTCCTGTTAAAACCTGTGGCCAGGTACTGTTCTTTTGTTGGGTTCGGCAAAAGGTCTCCCGCAAGCTGCCAGGTGATGAACTTATCAAACCTATAGTTCTGATTGAAAGCATGAATCACCCAGTCGCGCCAAGGCCACATCGTTCTTAAACCATCATCCTGATATCCATGACTGTCGGCATACCTGGCCAGGTCCAACCAATGTATCGCCATACGCTCACCATAGTGTTTGTCTGCCAGGAGACGATCCACCACCTTTTCATAAGCCTGCTCATTACCATCTTTCAAAAACGACTCCTGGCTCGCAACATCTGGAGGGAGACCTGTCAGGTCGATGGAAACCCGGCGTAAAAGGGTTTCGCGATCAGCCTCTTCGTTGGGTTCCAATCCTTTTTCCCGAAGCTTGGCCAGGATGAAATGGTCGATTTCATTCTTCACCCATTTCTTTTCACCAGCCAGAGGTAATTCCGTTTTTTCGGGCGGAATGAAGGCCCAATGTTTTTTGAAAGGAGCACCCTGACGTATCCATTTCTCTATGATTTTGATCTCCAATGGACTGAGCTTCAGATTGGAAGAAGGAGGGGGCATCAACAGGGATGTATCGGAGGTGATGATCCGATGATACAGTTCAGATTTGTTGGGATCACCCTTGACTATGACATACTTTGAAGGATCATCCTTCAAGGCAGCAAACGCTGCCTCTTCAATGTCCAGCCTCAGTCCGGCCTCCCGCTTGTTAGCATCAGGACCATGACATTTGAAACATCTGTCGGACAATATGGGTCTTACGTGGAAATTGAAATCCACCTGGTCAGGTACCTTGGTCCCTGCTTCTGAGTTAGAAGGGCTACAACGTATCAAAAACAGTGGAGTAAGCAGCAGACCTGTGATCAGAAAAGGAAGCCCTCGGCGCCATTGGAATAGAGCCCCTTTGACGGCTGTAATTGACAAGCATTTCATGGTGACAAATTAACGATTTAGTTCGATATACCATATCAAACCTGCAACTGATCTCTTATCAAAACATCAATATGTTTTTCAAAAAGATGACCAAAAGCAGCTTTTGGGCTGACGGTGGATGGTATTTGGTTATGACGGTATTTTCCAACTTGTGATGGAAAACGAAATCAATCAAAAACTCAAAAGACAAAGATCATGGTTACCACAGCAATCAACCACGTCGCCCACGAATGTCAACAATGGATTGAAGTGCTCAGAACTGAGCGAAGTCTGTTGATGGATCAGCGAACAAGCCTTCAGTCACTGGTCGCGGCCAATAAAATTCCACAAAATGACCTTTCGAATGTTGATCATTTTGATAATCAATTCGACATCCAGCTTGCCAATGTCAACCATCTGAAACATGCCATCAAGGAGCATTTACAAACACTGGAAGTCACTCCATCAGCACAGTTGTCTGCACCACATT
>JBEEMB010000172.1:0-6056 GCA_041167815.1 Bacteroidota bacterium
GTCATTACAAAAGCACAGGAAACCAAACGCTTCCGGGATGAAGTCTTTCCCGGTTACGATTCGGTCGTCAATTTGACTTACGGCCGGGCCATCAACCTGAAAGGGGAATCCGAAGAACTCAAACTTGATGTATTCACGCCTCCGGCTGGTGACACGTTGAAAAAACGTCCGGTACTGGTATTCATCCATGGTGGCGGTTTTGTGAACGGCAACCGCAAGTTGGCACTCGGACGCCGCATCTGCGAAACATTCGCCCAAAAAGGATTCGTCACCGCCTCCATCAGCTATCGATTGGGCGTGGCGGCTTCCGGCAAAGGAAATGGCCATCTCGAAGCGATGTACCGCGCGCAGCAGGACGCACGAGGGGCCATCCGTTACCTGCGGAGTAGGGCAGCTGAATTCGGGATCGACACGTCACAGATCTTTATCACAGGAACCTCTGCAGGCTCGATGACTTGCCTGGGCATGGCTTATATGGATGAGCATGAAGTCCCGGCCAGCATAGACAGGGCAAAATGGGGGAGTCTGGAAGGCACCAGCGGACCAGCCGGATACTCATCCCGTGTACAAGGGGTGATCAATAACTGGGGCGCCATCCCGGATACCGCATGGATCGATGAAGGCGACACCCCGCTCTTCAACACGGGCGGCACAGCCGACAAGACCGTTCCATACGATAACAGTTTCAGCTACAATGGCATGGGATTCGGGCCGCTGCCGCTGTATGAAAGATGTCTGACCAAAGGCGTTCCCACCGGGCTAAGACCCTTCTATGGAGCCGGCCATACATTGGATGGCGTCAAGCAGAAACTCGACAGCTGCATCAACGAAATGGGGGAATGGCTGTATGCCCGGTTGAGAATACATGGAAGCAACCAGGGTGTCAGGCGCTGGGACAAGGACATCGCGGCCTTCGACAGCCTGAATAAAGTGGAAACATATCCCCCAGGCTCGGTGATGTTCCTCGGCAGTTCGTATATCAGGATGTGGACGAATATCCGCAAAGACCTGAAGCAGCCGAACATCATCCACCGGGGCTTCGGGGGATGCAACCTCACGGATGTTGCCTACTACGTCGAACGCATCGTATTCCCACATCAGCCCAAAGCATTGTTCATGTATGTGGGTAATGATATTACTGCAGGGGAACGGGACAAGTCACCCATTCAGGTGCTGGAACTGTTCAAATATGTCGTGCGGACCGTCAGACAACGTTACCCCGACATGCCCATCACCTGGCTGGAGATCTCTCCCAGCGAACGCAGATGGTCAGCTTGGGACCGGGTGCAGGAAGCCAACAGGCTGGTCCGTGAATACTGCAAAACCACGCCGGGACTACATTCCATCAATTCCTCATCACATTTTCTGGGACAGGATGGCACACCGATCAAGTCGCTCTACCTCCCCGACAAACTGCATTACAACGTGGAGGGCTATCATCACTGGGGACGCGCCATCCGTAAGCAAGTGGGTTCGATCATCAAAGAGGCGCCTGCACGGAAATAAATATCAATCCCTGCGATGCAATGAAATATGTTCGATCTCATGACGCATGACCGCCTCCCAAAGGGATCTGGTGAGATCGGATGAAGGAAATAGGTGATCATCGATCCGGGACACGGGAATGATGCGCTTGGTCGAAGATGATATGAATGCCTCTTTCGCCCTCATCACTTCAGCCAACGACAGATCCCGCTCTTCCACCGTGAGGCCAATGGATCGGGCGACGTTGATGATCTGACGACGCGTCACTCCGTGGAGCATATTACGCACGGGCGTCACAATGGTATCTGCCTGGCTGACGATGAAGAAATTGGCCCGCGGACATTCCGTAACCAACCCTTCATGATGATAGAGGATATCATCTCCGCCCTGGGATTTCAACCAGGGCTGCAGCCAAATGGCCATCAGATAGTCTATGGTTTTCACGTCCGGCATCTGCCGAAGAAAGGGATGCGCACAAAGCACATAACCTTTGCCTGACCATTCAATCGGCGGAGCAGCCAGGGGCTGGTGCATGACTATGAGTCGGGGTGCAGAAATCGTATATCCATCCGCCGCAGAACCTCCGGTCAGCAAAAAACGCATACCCGAGACCGCTAGGTTGTTGGCTTCGGCCAAACGTAAAATGATGTCGCGCAGGGCGGATCGATCGACCGGCACGTTGAGGTGCATTTTTTCTGCGGAGCGAAAAAACCGATCCAGATGATCTTCCATGTAGAGCGGGACCTTTCCCATCACCCTCAGGAAATCAAATATGCCGTAACCGCGTTGAAGTCCCAGGTCATCCGGCGGAATGGACAATTCCTCGACCGGTAGAAACTGTCCATCCAGATAACACATTGGTGAGCCCATGGCCGACTTATATTTATTTTTTCAGGAGATCCAACACCCGTTGGACGGGCAGGGCTTCCACTGTCACCCCGCCCTTACCACTGGTGGTCTCTGCGGAGAATAGCGCATGGAGGATGGCTTCTTCCGTGGCTTCAATGGCCGCCAGAAAGAGCGGAGACACATGATCATCATGCAGGATGGGCACCTGGCGAACCGGCCCTGCGGGTTGATGCGGAATACGGGATGCACTGTCTGTGGAAAAAGCGATGACATAATCCCCACTGCCGTGATGGGCGATACCGCCCGTGCGGGCCAGTCCCATGAAGGCGCGACGGGCCAACCGCTGCAGATTCCGGGCATCGATCGGTGCATCGGTGGCCACAACGATCATACAGGAGCCGTCCTCTTTTTCCCTGAGTTGTTCGCGGAGGTAATGGTTACCCAGCTTTTCTCCGACCGGCACCCCTTCAATTTGAAGCACCCCGCCGAAATTGGCCTGCACCAACACCCCGACCGTGTACCCTCCAAGGGTTTCGGGTAATTTCCGGGAAGATGTTCCGATACCGCCCTTGTAGCCAAAACAAACCGTACCGGTTCCGGCCCCGACACAGCCCTGAGGGACGGGGCCTGCTGCCGCGGTTTGGATGGCAGTGAATACATGTTCCGGTTTGACATGCCGACCGCGGATATCATTGAGCCGGCCGTCGTTCGTCTCACCGACGACGGCATTGACGGATTGAACCTTCTCGTTGCCGGGCTGTGCCAGTGTGTGATCGAGTACTCCCTGTATGCCTTCGGCAACGGACAATGTATTGGTGAGGATCACCGGAGATTCCAGCGTTCCCAGTTCCTGCACCTGTGTCACCCCGGCCAACTTTCCGAAGCCATTGCCGGTGAAGACAGCAGCGGGAACTTTTTCCTGAAAGATATTTCCCGCATGCGGCAGAATGGCTGTCACGCCGGTTCGTATGGAGTCTCCAGCCCGGAGTGTGATATGTCCGACCCTGACACCGGGCACATCCGTGATGGCATTCCATTTTCCGGGTTGCATCACACCGGGAGATATGCCATGCTCCCGGATCGTTCTCGGTTGTGCATATGAGGTAGCCCCGGCAAGGGCCAGGGCTATGAATATGCTACCATATTTGAACCGGTTGTTATTCATCTGATGACAGATCAGACGCCACCGAAGATGGAGAATCCACCATCTACGACCAGCTGGGAGCCGGTCACAAAACGGGAGGCATCACTGAGCAGGAATACCAATCCGCCGATCAGTTCGTCGGGATGCCCAAACCGCTTGAACGGGGTCTGTTGGATCACAGCCCCGCCACGTTCCGTGAACGTTCCATCTGGATTTGTCAACAGGGCACGGTTCTGTTCGGTCAGGAAGAAGCCCGGCGTCAGGGCATTCATCCGGATCCGATCGCCAAATCGACGGGCCAGCTCCACGGCAAACCATTGATTGTAGCAATCGACACCGGCCTTACCCATATTATACCCGAGCACTTTTGTGATGGCCCGCTTCGAGTTCATGCTGGATATGTTGACGATGCTGGCATGTTCGTTCCTTGCGAGGGCTTCCCCGAAGATTTGGGTCGGAATAATAGTTCCCCAAAGATTCAGGTCCATCACATATCGCAGTCCCTCGATATTCATTTTAAAGATATCATCTCCAGGCTGTACGACGCCCTGAGGCATGTTCCCACCTGCTGCATTGACCAGCCCGTCGATTTTTCCGAAATGAGCCAGGGCCTTATCACGTGCTTCGATGAGTTGGTGCTCGTCCATGACATCTGCCACCAGTGCCAGCGCCGAACCTCCGGCAGCATTGATGGCTGCGGCACGTTCCTCGGCAACGGCGGCATTTCGGCCGAGGATACCTACGGCACCTCCCGCGTCCACGATACCTTTAATAAATGCATGGCCCAGGATGCCCGTACCTCCGGTCACCACCACAACTTTGCCTGTAAGATCTGCATGTGCACTCATAGTATGATATTTTAATTATATCCGATTGATATGTTCCCTGGCCTTAGAACCCTTCATCACTGATGATATCCGTACCTAAAAATAGGCCGAGCGTCTGAAAGGTTTGATATGCCAGCGCGAATAAATCACTGAGAACGTTTTCGTAACTCCATACCAGATATTATTTACGCTGGCGGGTCCGCATGTATTCGTCGCGCTGGCTGAGCCCCAGAAAGGCGGGTGGCTTGAGTTGGGCATCCCACTTAAGCCTTTCACGGTTGAGTTTTTTGAGTAATCGACGCTCCTTATCAGCCAGATCGATGGTTTCCCGTCTGTCCTCTGCCAGGTTGAAGAGATAAGTGCTGTCTCCCCTTTTGAGTAGTTTCCGGTGATCGCCGGAGAGCACGACATAGCTTTTCTGATCGAAATGCCGCCAAAAGAGATATTTATGGGGCGCCCCCTTCGACTTTCCGGTCAGGAAGGGAATGAGATCGGTGCCATCGAGCGGATACTTTGGACCTGGCTGACCGGCAACCTGTCCGGCGACGGTGGCCGCGATATCCAGGCTGCTGACTGGTTTTGTAAACTGACTCCCGGCGGGTATCCTACCCGGCCAGCGGATGGCGAATGGCACGCGTATGCCCCCTTCGAAAAGGGTGCCTTTCATCCCACGCAAGTCTCCATTGCGACTGCCATTATGATGCAGTGGGCCTCCGTTGTCTGAGAGGAAAATGACCATCGTATTGGATGCAAGTTCCAGCTTGTCGAGGGTTTCAAGCACCCGTCCCACCCCATCATCGACGGCTGAGACCATGGCTGCATAGGTTCGGCGTTGTTTATCCGGGATTTGTTTAAATTTCTCGAGCCGGTCTGCCGTCGCCTGTAAGGGCGTGTGCGGCGCATTATAGGCCAGATAGAGGAAAAAAGGCTGACGGCTGTTTCGTTCGATAAACGAGACGGCTTCCCTGGACAACGCATCCGTCAGGTATTCGGCTTCCTTTTCAGGTTCCAGCCCGCGGTTCATCCAGGTGCGATAACTGCCTTCTTCCGTATTTACCTGCATCGGGTCTTTGATCCGAAGGCTGTCGGGATGAAACTGATGACCGCCGCCCAGGAATCCATACCACTCTGAAAATCCCCGCTTCAAAGGATGAAGTTCCGGGTGTGCGCCGAGATGCCATTTACCGAGCAGAGTGGTTCTGTAACCTGCCTGCTGCAATCGAGCAGGAAAGAGTTCCTCCTCCCGTGAGAGTCCCATGCCCGGGTCATCGGGAATGTATAAAACATTACGCTCATACCCGAAGCGCTGTGGATAACGACCGGTCAGCATACCTGCCCTGCTCGGACTACAAACCGAGAAACAGACATAGCCCGCATCGAAACGTACCCCTTGCGATGCAATCCGGTCGATATTTGGCGTGGGGATATCCTGACAACCATTGAATCCGACATCGGAGTAGCCAAGGTCATCCGCCACGATGAGGATGATATTTGGCCGATCAGCCGATTGGGCATGAAGTAACGGACTGATGAAAAACATGGTTGAAAAACCCGTAACACATCGGAACAAGAAGGAAATGGATGTGAAGGCGGCCTGAAATCGACGCAACATTTTCGGTGTCATGACATGAAGATAGTGCATGATCAGCTGCAGAAATCCATGACTGCTGTATCAAGCAGGCGACTGAAAAGAGGTGATAATCACGAAAAATAATAATGGAAAATATTATAGCCGACATTAAGTCATGTAT
>JBEEMB010000181.1:0-3938 GCA_041167815.1 Bacteroidota bacterium
ATGAAATCCACCGCAAAAACAGGGTTCATGATGTAAGCCACGAGCAACGAAGCCGTCAAAGTAAATATGAGCATCGTCGGCAGGTAGATCATGAATTTACCAATGATACCCGGCCAGAACAACAACGGAATGAAAGGCGCGAGCGTGGTCAAGGTACCGGCAAGTACCGGAATAAACACCTCACCAGCCGCATATCTCGCAGCATCTGTTGATGAAATCAATCCCCCACCCTGCATGTGGATTCGGTGGGTGTTTTCTATGACCACAATGGCATCATCCACCACAATGCCCAGTCCGAAGAGCAAGGCGAAAAGAACGATGAAGTTCAACGTCACAGCAGATCCGGTAAGAAATTCCGCACTGGGCAGGAACATGAAGGCCAGGAACATACTCAACGGAACCGACAGGGCCACAAAGAACGCGTTGGTAACCCCCATAAAGAACATGAGGACAAGCATCACCAGGATAAAGCCTATGACAATGGAGTTTACCAATTCATTGAAAGCCGCGCCAGCCTTGATGCTCTGGTCACCGGTGATGGTGATGTTGAGGTCCTTGGGGAATTCGTCGCGCCGGAGTTCTTCAACAATTTGATTGATTTTCTCGGAAGCCACGATCAGGTTTTCACCCGTCCGTTTGATGATACTGAGCGTCACCACATTCTTTCCGTTCAGGCGCGCGTAGCTTTCTTTCTCTCTTACGGTATCCGTAATCACGGCAATGTCCCGCAGATAAATAATATTACCGGTGATATTTTTTACAATCACCTGTTCCAGATCGAGCGCAGATTTGAACTGACCGTTGACCCGCAATGCGCGCTTCTGATCACCCACCGTAAGCAGACCACCGGAGATGTCTGCATTTTCACGCTGGATCGCAGCCTCGATGTCGGTGTATCCAACCTTGGCTGCCTCCATCTTGAACTTATCGACATTGATCTGGATTTCCCGCTCCGGTGCTCCTACCAGATCAACGCGGTTGATTTCGGTGAGCTCCTCGAACCTGTCTTTCAGGGTTTGAGCAAACTCTCCAAGTTTTACCGGATCGTAATCACCACTCACATTCACCGCCATGATGGGCAGTTCAGATAAACTGATCTCCTGCACAACGGGCTCCTGGGTGAGATCATTCGGAAGATCTTTCCGGGCCTTGTCCACGGCATCCTTTATCTTTTGTAGCGCGATATCAGTCTTGACAGATGTACTGAACTCGATCACCACGGCAGAGAAGTCCTGCAACGAAGTGCTTGATATCTTGTCGATCTTCACACCCGTGATGCCCCGAAGCTGCTTCTCAATCGGACGGGTGACCAGATTTTCCATGTCCTTCGGCGAATTACCGACGTACACGGTCTGCACATAAATGGTGGGGATGACAACATCCGGGAACTGCTCTTTGGGCAGATTTACAAACAGGCTGATGCCCCAGATGGTCACGAACAACGTGATGAGATAGACAGCGGTTTTATTCCTGACCGCCCAATCGGTGGCGAAAAAGGTTTTACCCTTTTTTAGCTGCTCGAGGTCGAGTCGGGTATGTTTTTGACTGGACATACTTTCTTAGTTTTTTGATGGTTCTTTCAACGGCCCGACTCAGTTGTTCACAACGTCTATGCGCTGTCCTTCATACAGCCCCTGGAAACCACGGGTAACCAGTACATCGCCGGCATTCAGGCCTCCGGTGATCTCGATCTGCTCGTCATAAAACTGACCAACGGTGACGGGCACTTTACGGGCGATCTTCTTTCCTTTCTCTTCCCGCATCACAAAAACATACTTGCCCTTGTCGTCTGTCTGGATGGTCTCCACTGGCACTACTGTAGCATCTTTGGAAGCATGATCGAGGATCCTGACAACCGCCACTTGATTGGGTTTCAAACCTGCGATAGCAGGCATGCGACTCTCGGCAGTAAAGCTGCGTGAGGCCTGATTGATGGTTTCACTGAGGAGGGTGATGGTCGCGTCCACAGATTTATCAAGATCCGGCACTGACACGGATACCGGCATGCCCTTTCTGATGCGGGACACATAATTCTCCGGCACATCTACCACCGCTTTCAATGATGACGGATCAACGATGGTGATACCCGCCATCGGATTGCCCGTGAAAACTTCACCTACACGGATATTGACCGTCTCTGCAATACCTGACACTTCTGCGTAGACATTGGACTGACCAGCCTGCTCTTTTACGATGGCGATCTGTTTTTCGAGATTGTCAACATTATTTTTTGAGGTCAGGAACTGAACCTCTGTCCCAATACCTTCTTTCCAAAGGTTCTGCTGTCTTTCATAGATGTTTTTCGCAAAAGCCAACTGATTCTCCAGCTGACGAATATTTTGTTGAATGATGGCATCATCTAATTTGAGTAACAACTGTCCTTTACGAACTCGGTCACCCTGCTTAACATATACAGCCTTTACCTGCCCACCCATACCACGCGGGCTGACATAGTACATCTGTTCTGTTGTGATCCTGCCCTGCAGATCGATGTAATGGGCGAAGTCGCGTGTTTCGATGATGGTGACACCCACCATTTTAATTTTCTCCGGCTGGGAAGCTGGATCAAGTTTCAGGATTTCCAGCTCGAGTTGCTGGATCTTCCCCGCGATTTCAGTTTGTTGTTTCTTGAAGGCTTCCAGCTGGGCCTTCTTACCGGCAAGTGTAGCATCTCCTTCTGAAGAACCACCACCGCAGGAGGCCAAAACAAGTATGAGGGTGATGAGTGATACGTAGGATTTCATATTTATTTATTGAGATATGTTGAAGATGTGATATCAAAGTTTTCCGATAGCGCGATTGTAGCCGATCTTGGCATTCATGGCATCATACAATGCCTGGAAATAGTTTCCCTGTGCCGTCTGGAACTCCTGATCGGCCTGTAGAATCTCAAAGCTGGAACCAAGGCCCTGCTCATATTTCTTTTTCGTGGTCTGAAAAACCTTCTCCGCCAGTTTCAAATTACGTTCCTGCACATCCAGCGATGACAGTGCGTTGCGCAAAACGGTAACCGACACTTCACGCTGCAGATCGATCGCACGTTGCAGATAGGCCTTGTCGTTCTGTGTCTTATCCAATCGAAGTTGTGCCTGTTTGATTCTGCTCTGTTTTTGAAAACCGTCGAATAATGGTACACTGACACTCAGGCCGGCCAGGTTTGACTTAAACCAGGGAAGGTCGCTATTGAAAAAATTGAACTCCTGACGCAAGGCGTTGCGGCTCACATTCCAAAAAGCAGCTACGGTAGGAACGTACTGTAGTCTATATCTCTTCAGATCCAACTGCTGGAGTTCCGTGGCCGTATTCAAGAGCTGAATTTCATTCCGGTCTTCATATTTAAAATCGGCACCCTGCAACAAGGCCCCCTTGACAAGTTCAGAAGTGAGACTGTCGGTGAGTTTGAGGGTGTCGGTTTGATTGAGCCCCATCACAAATTTGAGTGAAGCATATCCAAGAGAGATGAGGTTGTCAAGCTGCGTCTTAGTCGTCTGCAGATTGTTCAATGCCACCTGCGTCTTGTCGATGTCGAGTCTTTCCGCAAAACCATTGGCAAAAAGCTTCTCCTGATCCTTCATCAGTTTACCGAAACGATTCAGGGTTTCTTCCAGAAAATACCTGCGTTTCTCCGCGATCAATACACCGTAATAAGCCCTCGAGACACTGCTTTTCACGCTGTCCTCCATGATCCGGATGTTCTGGTCGGCGAGTTTCACGGAAGCTGCGCGGGCCTGCAATCCAACAAACACATCCGGCTGAAAAAGCAACTGCTGGAACGACAAACCTGCTGTCGACTGCCAGGGCACACCAAACTGAGCAGGGAAAAACTGTGGGGGTGTATTGGGTGCAGTGATGGCGTTACCGCTGCCGTCCTTCACTCCTTTCTCCTGCAATACGCCATATACGGCCGGTGAAACAAAGTCGGGCAAAAGCGTCACCGG
>JBEEMB010000219.1:0-2940 GCA_041167815.1 Bacteroidota bacterium
CCAGCCTTCCACTGAAAAACAAAAAGATCTGTCGCGACTGCTCGTCCATGAGCTCCATGAGATGGGCGTGACAGATGCCGAATTGGACGAATCAGGTTACGTATATGCAACGATACCTTCAACCGTTAATCATCCTGTTCCGGTGGTCTGTTTCTGCGCCCATGTCGATACGGCACCAGACTGCAGCGGCACCGGTGTCAAGCCCATCCTCCACAAGGCATGGGATGGCAGTCCCATCATTCTGCCTGATGATCCCCGGCAGGTGCTGACCACAGACAGGCATCCATATCTGCTGGAGCGTATCGGCAATGATATCATCACCGCATCCGGCACCACACTCCTGGGGGCCGACGACAAGGCAGGGGTAGCCATCATCATGGATGCTGCCGCCCGCTGGATGGCCGATCCATCCATCCCCCATGGTAAGATCCGGATCCTTTTTACTCCAGATGAGGAGATCGGGCGTGGAGTGGATAAGGTGGATATGGAGCGACTCGGGGCAGATGTCGGATACACCCTCGACGGGAGCGAACGGGGATCCCTGGAAGATGAAACATTCTCCGCAGATGCGCTGGACGTCGTCATCCATGGCATCAGTGCACATCCAGGCTTTGCGAAAGGTCGCCTGGTGAATGCCCTGAAAGTAGCTGCGGCCTTCATCGATGCACTTCCTAAAATAGGATTGAGTCCGGAAACGACTTCCGGCCGCGAGGGGTTCGTACACCCTGTACACATGCAGGGCACTGCTGAATCAGCGACCGTGAGCTTCATCCTTCGAGATTTTCGTACAGCCAGACTTGATGAGTATGAAGCACTCCTCAACCACCTGCTTGATGAGGTCATAACCCGATATCCGGGCGCATCTTATCAAATACGCAGGACATCGCAGTACAGGAACATGAAGGAGGTGCTCGACAGACATCCGGAAGTGGCATCAAAGGCAGAACAAGCCATCCGCCGGACCGGCCTGCCGGTGCTGAAACATCCTGTCCGTGGTGGAACCGATGGCTCCCGACTTTCATTCATGGGATTGCCCTGCCCGAATATTTTCACCGGGGAGATGGCTTTTCACAGCTTACAGGAATACGTGAGTGTACAGGATATGGAGAAGGCCGTGGAAACTATCCTGCACCTGGGAACGATTTGGACGGAATCAGAAGGATCGGATACAACCGTCTGATCTGATTTGGCGTCTATCACTAATATTACACAGATAAAATAACAACATTCATGGACTTCCTACTTTCTTCCACTTTCGTGTGGATCGTCTTAGCTATCGTATTGCTTTTTTCCAGCCTGGTGACAGTCAAACAGGGGTATATCGATGTCATCACGATGTTCGGTAAATATCGCCGTGTACTCCGCCCCGGTTTGAATTTCAAAATTCCCATCCTTGAGAAGGTATTCCGTTCCGTTAGTGTTCAGAACCGTTCCGTTGAACTGGAGTTCCAGGCAGTCACCGCCGACCAGGCCAATGTGTATTTCAAGAGCATGCTGCTTTATTCTGTCCAGAATGATTCTGAAGACACGGTAAAAAAGGTGGCTTTCAAATTCTTCAGTGATCGCGACCTGATGCAGGCCCTTACCCGTACGATCGAGGGTACGATCCGGGCATTCGTCGCCACGAAGCGTCAATCAGAGATCCTCGGGCTGCGCCGCGAAATCGTAGCTTTCGTTAAGGATGAAATTGATGCGGCATTGGAAGAGTGGGGATATCACCTGATCGACCTTCAAATCAATGACATCACCTTCGATCAGTTGATCCTGGAGAGCATGAGCCGGGTGGTGGCGTCCAACAATCTGAAGGCTGCCGCAGAAAACGAAGGGCAGGCCCTGTTGATCACCAAAACCAAAGGCGCTGAAGCGGAAGGTAACGCCATCAAGATCTCCGCCGAAGCAGAAAGGGAAGCCGCCCAACTCCGTGGCCAGGGTGTGGCGCTTTTCCGTCAGGAAGTCGCCAAGGGTATGACTGACGCAGCAGAACAGTTGAAACAGGCGAACCTGGATACGAATGTGATCCTGTTCAGTATGTGGACCGAAGCCATCAAGAATTTCGCAGAAGTCGGCAAAGGAAATGTCATCTTCCTGGATGGAAGCAGTGATAACATGCAGAAGACCATGCGACAGATCATGGCACTCATGCAGATGGGTGACCAGAAAAAAGATTAACCTAAACGGCCCTTTCTCTCTGAAAGGGCCGTTTTCTTTGGTATCTGTCGAATTGCAGACACAAAATTTTGTTAAGCAGGCAGGGGGCTTGAAATTTTGCGGCATCTTTGGGGAAGTCAAATTTCATCGCCTATGTTCGGTTGGTTGTTACAGGTGACAGATACGGTACCTCGCGTTGCAGATATCGTTGCCGCCCCTAAGAAAGTCCATCTTTGGGATATCCTCGCATCCGGTGGTCCGCTGATGATTCCGTTGGCCTTGCTTTTTGTGTTGGCCCTCTTCTTTTTCATCGAACGTAATATCGCCATCCGACGGGCATTGTCGCTGGAAGACAGTTTCATGCCCATGATCCGCGATCATATCACCTCCGGTAATATCTCCGCCGCCCGCTCCGTTGCGCGGAACACACCCAACCCTGTGGCACGGGTGATCGACAAGGGCATCCAGCGCATCGGAAAACCAATCGATGCCATCGAGCGGAGCATGGAGAGCGTCGCCCAGCTGGAGATGTACAACCTCGAACGAAACATAAATGTATTGAGCGTCATCTCCAGAGCAGCGCCCATCTTCGGATTCATCGGTACCCTGGCAGGGTTGATGCAGCTCTTTTTCGATATCAATACCACCGGAGAATTCGTGCTCAATACCATCGCCGGCGGTTTGTATGTAAAGCTCGTGACCTCCATCTCCGGCTTGTTGATCGGTCTTATTTCGTTCCTGGGGCACAGTTACCTGCATACCCAGATCGACAAAACGGCCAACAAGATGGAA
>JBEEMB010000244.1:0-3913 GCA_041167815.1 Bacteroidota bacterium
TCGAGATTTCCATTTCCGCCCAATGCATTGGGTTCCCATTCACCATGTTTTCTGGAATAGTCCAGTTTCAACATGGAGGAAACTGCATCGACCCTGATACCGTCGATGTGAAAAGTATCGAACCAAAAACGGGCATTGCTAATCAGAAATGACCTTACCTCTCCTCTCGCGTAGTTAAAGACATAGCTGTTCCAATCAGGATGATAGCCTTTACGCATGTCGGCATATTCGTAGGTATGCGTACCATCGAACATGAACAGACCATGAGCATCGTAAGGGAAATGTGATGGAACCCAGTCGAGAATTACACCGATGCCTTCCTCATGAAATCGATCGATCAGGTGCATGAAAGCCTCCGGATGACCGAACCGGGCAGTGGGTGCGAAATACCCGGCACCTTGATACCCCCAGCTTCCATCAAAAGGGAATTCCATGACCGGCATGAGTTCGACATGGGTGAATGCCATGTCCTTCACGTAGTTCACCAGTTTGTCGGATAGCTCATCATAGGTGAGATATCTTTCCTCATCTGTTCTATCTGGTCGCATCCAGCTGGCCAGATGAACTTCGTAGACGGAGTAAGGAGCGTTGAGGGCATTGTGCTTTTTTCGGACGGACATCCATTTAGCATCCTTCCATTCATATTCAAAGTTCCAGGTGATGGAAGCCGTACCCGGCCTTTGTTCCCAGAAATGAGCGTAAGGATCCCCTTTATCCAATACGCTGCCGGCGAAGCCGTGAATTTGATACTTATAAACTTCTCCCCGACTCACGTTCGGGATGAATCCTTCCCAAATCCCACTTTGGTCGAGCCTGACGAGCAAGGGGTGAGTCTCAGTATTCCAGTGATTGAAATTTCCGATAACAGAAACACGGGTGGCATTCGGTGCCCATACGGCAAAGTATGTACCTTGTACACCGAGTACTGCTATTTGCTTGTTTCCAAAATATAGATATGCGTCATAACAGGTCCCTTGCTGGAAATTACGAATGACCTCATCTGTAAACAGCGAATAATTCCAAACGGGCTTCTGAGTATCCACAAAATGTATATCCTCGTATCTTGACAAGGAAACCGTAGATGTCGCACCGGGTTTCTTTTTCATGTTATTCAGGGTTAACCGGTCGCTACATTGAGTTGAAATCAGCGGCCCAGCTCGAAGATACCGATACTATTTGGAGGCAAGTCAAGATCTGTATTGAGTGAAACAGTGGCATCTGTCAACACATCTCTTGCCTTCGTGAATCCTGAGATTCTTTCCATGTACCGTGTCAGCGGATGCCTTATTTTTTTATCATTGGTATTGAGCACGCACATGACTGTCTGTCGTTCACTGTACCTGAAATAAACATACACGCCATCTGCCGGTATGAACTGCATGGTCTTACCGGATCCGATGGCTGAGGAAGTCTTACGGAAATTAGCCAGTGTTTTCAAGAAACGAAAGGCCTCCTGTTCTGTGGCGGTGAGATTGGAGAGATTGAATTTATTGGTCTTATCACCATCCCATCCTCCCGGGAAATCCAGCCGGACTGCGGCATCGTTGGGGTTTTTAAAATTTTTGGCAAGCACTTCCGTGCCATAGTAAATCTGGGGGATGCCCCGCAAAGTGAACAACAATCCCATGGCCATCTTGTATCGATCCATTCGTTCGCCCACCATGGAAAACACACGGTTCATATCATGGTTGTCGAGGAAGATACAGTTCCGCATTGGATCATCGTACAGTACATCCTGTGCCAGGGTCATGTACAATTTTGCCACACCTTCCGTCCAGCCGGCGGGTTGATTGACGGCATCGAAAATGGCGCCTGAGACCGGGAAATCCGTCACACCCTGTGCATTGTGTTTGAACGGCGCATTGATCCTGTTTCTAGAAAAGTAAGCGCCACCTGTAATGGTATTTGTCCATGCTTCACCGAACACCGTCAGCCGGGGGAATTCTTTCAACAACACGTCATTGATCCGATTGAGAAAGGCTTCGTCGCAGTATTTGTAGGTATCAACCCGCCATCCATCGATACCAAATTGCTCGGTATGCCATACGGTGTTCTGAATGATGAAATTGGCAACAAACGGATTGGCAAGATTCAAATCCGGAAGATGTGGCACAAACCAGCCTCCTATCATGATGTTCTTATCGGATGCAGACGCGTAGGGGTCAAAAAACACTTCATCCCGGTGGTTCGCTCCTTGATAGGCAGGCCATTGATTCAGCCAGTCGTTCATGGGCGGGTCCAACACGGTGTGATGTTTGTTGCCGACATGGTTATATACGGCGTCCTGAATGATTTTCAGACCTTTTGTGTGCGCATCTTCTACCAGTGATTGATAGGCCAGATCACCGCCCAACCGCGGATCAATCTTGTAATGATCCGTGATCCAGTAACCATGATATCCACTCATGTTGTACTGTTCGGCTTCAATGGTTCTGGGCATATCGTTTTCTACGACGGGGGTCATCCAAAGGGTTGTGACGCCCAGGTCTTTCAGGTAATCCAGTTTTTGTGCCACCCCTTTTAAATCGCCACCATGACGGGCAAAAGGATCCTTCCGATCACAACTGGTATCGCGGAGTGACATTAACCGGTCGTTGGAGGGGTCCCCATTGACAAAACGGTCTGGCATGATCAGATATACCAGGTCGTTGGCCCGTACTCCTTGCTGAACATTAGACTTAGTGCTATTCCTCCGGGCCTTGAGCGGAAAAACCACCTTTAAATCCTTTCCAACGCGGAATGTCACATTTCCCGGCTTTGCGTCTTGCGCAATGTGCAGATCTACAAAGAGATATTTTTTATTTTCCGGCTGATGCACATGTTTAATGGTTACGCCGGGATAGTTCACAGAGATGTTCGATGGTAACACCGTGGTACCATGGAGCATGACTTGTACGACAGGATGCTTCATGCCTGTCCACCAAGAAACCGGGTAGGTTTTTACCGATTGTGCGGCTGCCGGCAGGGTAAAGAGGGAAAGGAATAATGTCAGCAATACAATGTTGAAGTAATGACTACGATGAGTTGTGTTGAGCATGGATTTATTTTTTGTCCTTGATCATGAAAACCGTGATGGCTGCAGCCAGTAGCATGAAAACGGCACCGAGTGTCAATGCGGCGAGTCGGTCGTTATTGAGCACATTGCGCATTAACCAACCGAATCCCAGCGATGCCATGATTTCAGGAAGTACAATAAAGAAATTGAAGATCCCCATGTATATGCCCACTTTGTTTCGAGGGAGCACGCCGCTGAGCATAGCATAAGGCATGGAAAGGATACTTGCCCAGGCGATGCCAACCCCGGCCATGGAAAGGAACAGCATGTTCGGATTGGTCACCCAATTCACACTGATCAAACCCAATGCGCCTGTTGCCAGACAAAGAGCATGCGTCCATTTTCTACCCAGTCGATCTGCAATGGCAGGAAGTACAAGGGCGAATAAAAACGTAATCACACTGTAGAAAGAAAGCGTCAGACTCCCAAAATCAGCTCCTTTGGCATAATTCGGGTCGCCTGCATCAACCCCGTGGAAAACATTCACCGCCACGGCAGTGGTGTAGTAGAACCACATCAGAAATAGTCCGGGCCAGGTAAAGAACTGGACGAGCGATACCACCCGCATACGTTCCGGCATATTTCGAAGTGCTGAAATGATTTCCTTGACACCATGTACAAATCCTCCGGGCTGTACGGATTCATCATCATCCACATGATGGGCAGGAGGATATTCTTTTGTGGTAAATACCGTGTAGAGGACGGCTGATAAGAAAAAGAAAGCCCCGATATAGAAGGATGCGGTCACATTGAGTGGAATTTCACCCTTTTCGGCCGTATTCGACATATCCATAAGGTTGGTCATCAGCCAGGGTAATGCGGAAGCAATGCTTCCGCCCAGCCCAATCATCAGACTTT
>JBEEMB010000285.1:0-3561 GCA_041167815.1 Bacteroidota bacterium
GGCCCCTCATTCGGTTGGTGTGCGTTGATGGCGAGGAAGGCCTCTCCCGTGGAGGTTTTGGAGGGATGGATGGCGATGGCGTTCGAACCCATCTTGTCGAAATCGATGACAGAGCTGACGCTGTTGTTATAAATCGAGGTCAGCATTCGCCCACCTCCATTGAAAATGGTCAGCGAAAGGACGGAAGTGGCAACATAATCCTTAAGGGTCATCGGGAAGAGTTTCGGATGCAGGACTTCTTCAGGATGGGCTTTGGCGTAGTCGTTGAGTCCCTGGACATATCCGGTGATCAGCTTGAGGAAATCCGGCGACAAGGTGTTCCATTTTTCCTCGGTGATTTCCCGGCAGCGGAACAGTGCGAAAGCGTAGTCGCCGGCCACACCTTTCATGCCTAATACCCTTCCCATGAGGCTTTTGGACGGCAGCGCGACCGTCTGCAGGCTTTTGAAATCATCCTCGGCATGCGCCCAGGCCAGGCCGTAGGACACTTCAGGGTCCGTCGGGGCGAAGATATGGGGGACGCCAAAGCTATCGCGGGCGATGGTGATGCGCTTGGGGTCGATCTGAGCGAAAGTGGACAGACTGAACAGTAGAATCAGGGGCAGAATAAATCTCATGGAATGATCATTTTAAATCGACGGGAGCAATTTACCGTTTTGACGCATGTACAACATCCATATTTATACAAAGTTAATACGCCTTCAAAAGTTAATCTTGTTTAGTACCTGCTCACCGGAGACTTCCACTTTACTGAACTGTAAGTATGCGTTGTTTCCTGATCGCCCCGAAAGATGTGTCGATCTGATTCTTTTGTTTGCGTGGTGTAAGAAAATGGCCATCAATAAGACCTATTTTTACCCATCTCAAAACAAAAGGTATGAACCTCATCATCCGGGATCTCATTAAGACCTATCCGAACGGCGTAAAGGCGCTGAATCAGATCAATCTCACGCTTGAAAAAGGCATGTTCGGACTCCTGGGTCCGAATGGTGCCGGCAAGAGTACGTTGATGCGCACCATTGCGACGTTGCAGGATCCAGACAGTGGGTCCATCACCCTGGGTGATATTGATGTGATTGCCCAGAAACAGGAGGTCCGGAAAGTGTTGGGATATCTTCCGCAGGATTTCGGTTTTTATCCGAAGGTTTCGGGGGTTGAACTGTTGAATCATTTCGCCATCCTGAAGGGGATATCCGACAAGAAGGAGCGCAAGGAGATCGTGGATGCCTTGCTGCAGCAGACGAATCTCTTTGAAGACCGGAAGCGCAATGTCAGTGAGTATTCCGGCGGGATGCGTCAGCGTTTCGGCATCGCCCAGGCATTGCTGGGAAATCCGAAGTTGGTCATTGTGGATGAGCCCACGGCCGGACTCGATCCGATGGAGCGCAACCGTTTCCATAATATCCTCAGCGAGATCGGAGAGCAGGTAATCGTGATCCTATCCACTCATATTGTGGATGATGTCCGTACGCTCTGCAACCGCATGGTGGTGATGAACCACGGCACGATCCTCCTGGAAGGAACGCCTGCTGAGGCGGTCGCTTCGGTACAGGGCCGCATCTGGCGTAAAGCCGTCGAAAAATCAGAAATGGCTGAATACCGGCACCGCCTGCCGGTGATCTCTCATCATGTTTCTGAGGGACGCATGGTTATGCATGTCATGTCAGACGATCGGCCGGAAGAAGGTTTCGAGCCGGTGGATGCCACCCTGGAAGATGTTTACTTTTCTACCATCACCCAAAAATAGTCCGCCATGTTTCGTGAGATATATGCTTTCGAGGTCAGGGGCGGACTGCGCCGGCCTTATCCCTACGTTTATTTCGCCATCCTGTTCGTGCTGACATTACTGTTGGGCATGGCGGCTGCCGGGGTGTTCTCCACCACGCGGACGGACAGCCTGACGACGGTCAATTCAGCATCTGCCGTGGCCCGCATATTGCTCGGCACCAGCAGCAGTATTTTTGGTCTGATGATCAACGTATTGTTGATCTCGACCATGGCCACGGTGATCCAGAAGGATTATCAATACAATATCCATCCGTTGTTTTTCACCAAGCCGATCTCCAAGCCCGGTTATTTCTTCGGCCGTTTCCTGGGAGGTATGACGCTCGCGGTGTTCATCCTCAGCGGACAACTCATCGGGTTCTGGCTGGGTACGCTGTTTGGCATGGGTAAGCCCATGATGGGACCATTTCTGGCGATGAATTTTATCCAGCCGTTTTTGGTTTTCACGTTGCCGAACATCCTGTTCCTCGGGGTGCTGTTTTTTTCGCTTACGACCTACACGCGAACGACGATGGCTGCCTATATCGTGGCCATCGTGCTGATGGTACTGCAACTGGCCAGCGACACGATCACCGGCAACATCGATAACAAAATGCTGGCTGCCCTGCTGGAACCGACAGGCACGCAAGCGCTTCAGATGGTGACCCAGTACTGGAGCCCGGCAGAACGGAATCTGAATCTGATCCCAGTCACGGATGCGTTGCTCTATAACAGGCTCCTATGGATGGGCATCTCCCTGCTGATCTGCGCCATCAGCTATCGCGGATTTGCGTTTTCACAGTTCCTTCAGCCTTTGAGTATTTTCGGCCGGAAAAAGCGTGCCGAAGAAGTGGTTGCTCCCCCGGTTGTCGCCTCCCTTGACCAACTTCCCCGCACGCGCCAGGAATTTGGTCACAGCGCATCCTGGCGGCTGACCTGGTGGTTGACCCGCTTTGAATTACGCAAGATGGTGACGAGCGTATTTTTCATCATCATGTGTCTGCTCGGGGTGGGCTTCATGATCCTGGTGGTTCGTTTCATGGACCTGATGTATGAATCAACCACCTACATGGTGACTTACAAGATCGTGGAAAGCGTAGAAGGTTCGACGGTGCTTTTCATGCTGATATTCATCATCTTCTATGCCGGCACTTCGCTGTGGAGGGATCGGGAGACCCGCATGCATGAACTCACGGGTGTAACACCCGTCAGCAATGCGGCGCTTTTCTTTTCCAAATTGATGGCCTTTACTTTGGCGTCTATACTGATGCAATCAGTTGGCGCGCTGACCGGTATCCTGATCCAGTTGTATAATGGATTCACGGACATCGATTTCCTGCAGTATCTGGTGCTGATCTTGCGGAATGCCGCCATTGGTGTGGTTTTCGTCGCCTGGGCCTTGTCCCTTCAGGTGTATTCCACCAATAAGTACCTCGGATTCTTTCTCACCCTGGTACCGGTGATCATTGTGCCTATCATTTTGGGCATATTCGAATTGGGTAGTCCGCTGCTGGATTTCAACAGCACCGGAGATTCCATGCCTTATTCCGACATGAACGGTTATGGTGGCTCCTTCCTCCAGTGGCCCTTCTACCGGTTGTATTGGTTCAGCCTCTCGGCTTTCCTGATTGTACTGGCATTGTTGCTATATCCCAGAGGAAAGGAGGCATCCATCAAAGCCCGCTGGAATCTTTCCCAGTCGGTCCGCAATAACCGCCCGCTCCTGTTGATGGTTGTCTTCCTGACCACGGCGCTGGCCAGCGGCGGGTTCATCTATTACCAGACTCGTGTGCTGGT
>JBEEMB010000355.1:0-3603 GCA_041167815.1 Bacteroidota bacterium
AATGAACATCGGCATCGCCCTGTATTACAAACCCGGCTACGCACTTGGACTCCTGCGTGAGCAGATCGCAGGCAAGGATCGATTTGATTTCGCTTTCAAAAAGTACATACGCGACTGGGCCTTCAAGCATCCATCCCCCTGGGATTTCTTCCGCAGCATGGAAAACAGCCTGGGTGAAGACCTCGGATGGTTCTGGAAAGGGATGATCCTGGAAAATTATCGCCTCGATCAGTCCATTGCCAAAGTGGAATATGTCAACAGCAATCCTTCCAACGGCGCGATACTGACCCTGGAGAACAACGACCGGATGGCGATGCCGGTGGTGATCGAATACACGACATTGAGCGGTAAAACCGAGCGTAAATCCCTCCCGGTAGAGATCTGGATGAATGGGCCGACGTGGAAGGTCAGGCTCAATACCAACGAGGAGTTGACAAAGGTGGTGATTGATCCTGACAAGGCTTTTCCTGACATGAATAACACGAACAATACCTGGAAAAAGGATTGATGTTCGATCAACTGACGGATGCTTGGTGAATGTTGAAAAAAAGATTACCTTTGCGTCCCAATAATCCCACATGGCTCCATAAGTCCCCCGCCTGAGCAGGGGCGCCGGCAGGGTAAACCGTAAATTATTTTGATCATGCCAAAGGTAAAAACCCACTCCAGGGCGAAGAAGACCTTCAAGGTATCCGGCACCGGAAAGATCCGTTTCAGGAAGCCCACCCGCGGACACCTTCTCACCAAGAAATCCAACAAGCGCAAACGCGCCCTCCGGATCACTGGTGAAGTGAACCCCGCCAACCTCCATTTCGTGAAGCGCCTGTTGCGCCTCGCCTAAAAGGACCTGAATCATCCAACCGTTAACAAAGAAATCTACCGAACATGCCTCGTTCCGTAAACGCAGTAGCCTCCCGCGCCCGCAGGAAACGCATCCTCAAACAGGCCAAAGGATACTACGGCAAACGCAAGAATGTCTATACCGTCGCGAAAAACGTCGTTGAGAAAGGTCTTACCTACGCCTATGTGGGACGTAAGCTGAAGAAGCGTGAATACCGCAGCCTTTGGATCGTTCGTATCAACGCTGCTGTCCGTGAACACGGAATCACTTATTCCGAGTTCATCAACAAACTCAAGTTGAAGAACATCGAACTCGATCGTAAAGTCCTCGCTGATCTGGCTATGAACCAGCCCGAGACGTTCAACAAGCTCGTCGAATCAGTGAAGTAAGTCAAACGTTACTCTATTTCAAAGGCCGGTCACTTAAAGTGCCCGGCCTTTTTCTTTACACCCTCGCGGTGACAGTGAAAAAAACTACATTTGCACCCTGTAAAATTATAACACACTACGAAGGCAGCAATGAGCAACACTTACACCGATCTGGTCAAGCAGACATTCTACTTTCCGCAGGAAGGTTTCGAAACGAAGGACGGATACCTTCAGTTCAACGGGCTTGACCTCAAACACCTGATCGATAAGTATGGTACGCCCCTCAAGCTGACCTATCTGCCAAAGATTGGGATGCAGATCAACAAGGCGAAGAATATGTTCGCCAATGCCTTCAAAAAACATAAATACGAGGGTAAATATTTCTATTGCTACTGTACAAAAAGTTCGCATTTCTCCTTTGTGGTGCAGGAGGCATTGAAACACGACATCCACCTGGAGACTTCATTCGCGTACGATATCGAAATCATCAACAAGCTGTACGAGAAGAAGAAAATCAACAAGGAAATCAACATCATCTGCAACGGCTTCAAGCAGAAGTCCTATACATCCCGCATTGCCCGCTTATTGAACACCGGATTCAAGAATACGATTCCGGTACTCGATAACAAAGAGGAACTCGACAACTATAAGCGGTCCGTGAAAGTTCCATTCAAGCTCGGTATCCGCGTAGCGGCTGAAGAAGAGCCAACTTTCCCGTTTTATACCTCCAGATTGGGATTCCGGGCCAAGGATATTCTGGAATTCTATGTCGACAGCATCGAAGGGTATGAGCATAAGTTTCAGCTCAAGATGTTGCACATCTTTCTCAACAAGGGCATCAAGGATGATATTTATTATTGGTCTGAGCTGAACAAGGTAGTGAACCTCTATTGCCAGCTCAAGAAGATCTGCCCGGAACTCGACTCCATCAACATCGGTGGTGGATTTCCCATCAAGCATTCACTGGGGTTTGATTACGACTACCAATTCATGATCAACGAAATCGTAGGGAGCATCAAGAAGGCATGCAAGCAGGCCAAAGTTCCCATGCCCAACATCTACACGGAGTTTGGAAGTTATACCGTGGGAGAAAGCATGGCTCATATTTATAGCGTCATCGGTCAGAAGGTTCAGAATGACCGGGAGAACTGGTACATGATCGACTCTTCGTTCATCACCACGCTTCCAGACACATGGGGTATTGGTGAAAAATTTTTGATGTTGCCCATCAACAAATGGGGGAACGAATACCAGCGTGTGGTGCTCGGAGGCATCACTTGCGACTCGCACGATTATTACGATTCCGAAGAACACATCAATGAAGTGTTCCTGCCAAAACTCAACCAGGAAACGCAAAAGGAACCTTTGTATGTGGGCTTCTTTCACACGGGAGCATATCAGGATCAGATCAGTGGATATGGCGGAATCAAACACTGTATGATTCCTTCCCCCAAGCATATCATTGTAGAACACGATCGGAGCGGAAAATTGGTTGACTGGGTATATGCCCGCGAGCAGTCAGCCCAAAGCATGCTTAAAATCCTGGGATACATGTAAGCTTTGTTATTTACCGGCTTTGCGGTCAAACTAAACACATATGAAAACGATCAGGGTCTTTGGCTTGTTGATGGTTTTATCTTGTGCCGTTTCCAGTGCGTCGGCACAGGATGATGACATTAGGGCCGTCGTCAAGGGATTATTCACTTCGATGTACACAGCCGATGCAGAGGGTCTTAAAGCCGTGTTTCATGACAGTGCCCGCATCGGCACCGTATCTGCCGACGGGCAGGTTCGCTATACACCTGCTTCAGGATTCATTGCTTATGTCGGTAAGCTGGAAAAGGGCATTGCAGATGAACGCTTCGAAGTAAAAGAAGTAAGCATTGACGGTAATATGGCGTCTGCATGGGTCCCATATTCCTTTTATCGGGCAGGCGTCTTTAGTCATTGCGGTGTCAACCACATGCTCTTAACGAAAGGTAAGAATGGCTGGAAGATACTGACCATCACGGATACTCGAAGAAAGGACGATTGCCGGTGACAAACGAACCTGCCCACTCATCTGTGGGGAGGGACTATTTGATTTTTAGTTTGTAACGCTTGTTCACTTTCGGACTGTTGAAATACTCATCAACATCCTGTTGTGATACGTTTTCGAATTCCACCATCGGCAAATCCACCAACTGAAGCCTGGTCTGCTTCAACTCGTCTCTTATTTTTTTAATCTTCGTGAGGATTTCAGGATCACGGTCTCCCACCAGTAGATTTTCAGACTGCATGTATTCCAACCGTTTGATCGCTGCGCGTACCTGCGTCGCGGTATTCTGCTCCTGAATCTTATTCGGTGCTACGGCTTCTTTCACCGGTACGAGGGTGAGGCCGACGCTGGGCAGG
>JBEEMB010000039.1:0-4855 GCA_041167815.1 Bacteroidota bacterium
GACCTCCATAATGTAGGTGGCGTTCCTGCGGTATTGAAATACCTACTGGAAAAAGGATTGATCCATGGGGATTGCATGACGGTGACAGGAAAAACCATGGCGGAAAATCTGGCGGATATACCGGCACTGGATTTCAATACCCAAGGCATTATACTCCCGGTGGAGACACCGGTAAAGGCTACAGGCCACCTCCAGATCCTGTACGGAAACCTCGCCTCAGGGGGCAGTGTCGCGAAGATCAGCGGTAAAGAAGGTGAGCGCTTCAGCGGTCCCGCCCGCGTCTTCAACGGAGAAGAACAACTGATTTCCGGTATACGCGAGGGCAAGGTGAAATCCGGAGATGTTGTGGTGATCAGATACGTCGGTCCCCGCGGAGCACCCGGTATGCCGGAAATGCTGAAACCCACATCTGCCATCATTGGAGCCGGACTCGGAAAATCCGTGGCACTCATCACAGACGGCCGCTTCAGCGGAGGTACGCATGGCTTCGTAGTAGGCCATATCACCCCCGAAGCACATGACGGCGGTCTGCTCGCACTCGTGCACGACGATGACATCATCGAAATCAACGCCGTCGACAACCTTATGACCCTGCATGTCAGCCAGGCAGAAATCGAGGAAAGACGTAAAGCGTGGCAACAGCCGCCCCTTTCTGTGACCAAAGGCGTATTGTACAAATATGCCAAACAAGTGCGCACCGCCGCTGAAGGCTGCGTCACTGATGAAGGATAATGTAACCAGGCTCAAAGCCCATAAAGCATCCATATGGACACTGCACTCAACACGGCAACTGCACCTGCACCACAGGAGACCCGAACACTCACAGGCTCACAGGCCTTGTGTGAAGCCATGTTACAGGAAGGCGTAAAGACCATCTTCGGATATCCAGGTGGTGCCATCATGCCCATTTACGACGCGCTGTACGGATATGAAGACAAACTCGAACATATCCTGGTCCGACACGAACAAGGCGGGATTCACGCGGCACAGGGATATGCCCGCACATCCGGAAAAACCGGCGTAGTCTTCGCCACCAGCGGCCCAGGGGCCACGAACCTCGTCACCGGACTCGCAGATGCGATGATCGACTCGACCCCGCTGGTATGCATCACCGGACAGGTATTCGCCCATCTCCTGGGCACCGATGCCTTCCAGGAAACCGATGTCATAAACATCACCACGCCGGTGACGAAATGGAACTACCAGATCACCGATGCGGCAGAAATCCCGGAAATCCTGGCTAAAGCCTTCTACATCGCAGGAAGCGGCAGACCCGGGCCTGTGCTGATCGATATCACCAAAAACGCCCAACTCCAGCCCTTCGAATACAAAGGCTATAAGCCCTGCCATCATATACGCAGCTACCGGCCCAAACCCGTCGTACGCAAATCATATGTGGAAGAGGCGGCCAAACTGATCAATGAAGCAGAACGTCCCTTCGTGATATTCGGACAAGGTGTCATCCTGGGTGGAGCCGAACAGGAATTCAAGGCATTCATAGAAAAAGCAGGCATCCCCGCCGCATGGACCATCCTCGGCCTCAGCGCACTACCGACCGATCACCCCCTGAACGTCGGTATGCTCGGTATGCACGGCAACTACGGTCCGAACGTACTGACCAACCAATGTGATGTGCTCATCGCCATCGGCATGCGCTTCGATGACCGCGTAACCGGCCGTCTCGACAAATACGCAAAGCAGGCGAAAGTCGTACACTTGGACATCGATCCGGCGGAGATTGACAAGAATGTAAAAGCCACCGTACCGGTCTGGGGAGATTGCAAAGAAACCCTGCCGATGCTCACCGCACTCCTTCAGCATAAAGCCTACCCCAAGTGGCTCGAAAAGTTCAGGGAATGCACCAAACAGGAAGATGAAGCGGTATTCCAGGATGAATTGCATCCGAAAACCGAGATTCTGAGCATGGGAGAAGTGATCGATACACTGAACCAGATCACTGATGGAAACGCGGTCGTCGTGACGGATGTAGGTCAACACCAAATGGTTGCCTGCAGATACGCCAAATTCAATCAGTCCAGGAGTAATGTGACTTCCGGAGGATTGGGCACGATGGGATTCGCCCTGCCAGCAGCCATCGGAGCTAAATTCGGCGCCCCTGACCGGGAAGTCGTGGCCGTAATTGGTGACGGAGGATTCCAAATGACCCTGCAGGAACTCGGCACCATCATGCAAAGCGGAATAAACGTCAAGATCATCATCCTGAACAACAACTTCCTGGGCATGGTGCGCCAATGGCAGGAACTATTCCACGATCGCAGATACTCATCGGTGGATATCCAAAGCCCGAACTTCGTAGCACTGGCAGCAGCCTACGGCATCGCCGGCCAATCTGTCTCGGAACGCCCGAACCTGAAACCCGCCCTAGAAACGATGATCCGTCATAACGGATCCTACCTACTGGAAGTGATGGTCGGAAAAGAAAATAACGTGTTCCCCATGGTACCACAGGGCTGCGGAGTAGCAGAGATCAGGCTGAAATAACCCGACGGCGCAAAAAAAAATCAACATGAAACAGGAATATACCATCACCGTCTACACCGAGAACCAGGTCGGCCTGCTCAACAGGATCGCCATCATGTTCTCCCGTCGGAAAATCAACATCGAAAGCCTGAACACATCACCTTCCGAAGTGGAAGGGATCCATCGCTTCACCATCGTGATCAACGAAACGGAAGATGTGGTGCGCAAACTCGTACGTCAGATCGAAAAGCAGGTGGACGTGCTCAAAGCTTACTTCAATACCAACGACGAAATCATCTGGCAGGAGCTCGCACTCTATAAGGTGCCCACCGATGAGATCGCGGAAAAAGTAAAAGTGGAACGCCTGCTGCGCGAACACGGTGCCAGGGCCGTGGTCATCCGGAAGGATTACACCATTTTCGAAACCTCCGGCCATCGCGAAGAAACAGACAAACTCATCAGCGTCCTTGAACCCGTCGGACTCATCGAATTCGTGCGGAGTGCACGGGTGGCCATCATCAAACAAAGCCGTGGCTTCCACGAAAAACTGAAGGAATTCGAAGAAACCGAACCACATCCTTCCACCCGGGAAAATGAATACCTCGATCAGGGCGACAATGTTTTCGTCATGTGAGGCAGCTGAAGCATTACAACTTAGTGAAACGTTAACCAACCATACAAACAATCGATCAACATGGCAAAATTGAATTTTGGCGGGACAGAAGAGAATGTAGTAACACGGGATGAATTCCCGCTTGCGAAAGCTCAGGAAGTCCTGAAAGACGAAGTCGTCGCCGTCATCGGCTACGGTGTGCAGGGCCCCGGCCAGGCACTCAACCAGAAAGAAAACGGTATCAACGTGATTGTAGGCCAGCGGAAGAACTCCAAGAGCTGGGACAAAGCGGTCAGCGACGGTTTCGTCCCCGGCGAAACCCTCTTTGAAATCGAAGAAGCCCTGCAACGCGGTACCATTATCTGCTACCTGCTGAGCGACGCCGCACAGATTCAGATGTGGCCCACCGTTAAGAAATACCTGACACCCGGGAAGGCACTCTATTTCTCCCATGGTTTCGGCATCACCTATAACGATCAAACCGGCATCATCCCGCCGGCAGATGTGGACGTATTCCTCGTAGCCCCCAAAGGATCCGGCACCTCCCTGCGCCGTATGTTCCTGCAGGGTCGTGGACTCAACAGCAGCTATGCCATCCACCAGGATGCCACCGGAAAGGCTTTCGAACGCGTCATCGCCCTCGGGATCGCCATCGGCAGCGGCTATCTGTTCGAAACCAATTTCAAAAAGGAAGTATTCAGCGACCTCACCGGCGAACGCGGAACATTGATGGGCGCCATCCAGGGTATCTTCGCGGCTCAATACCAGGTGTTGCGTGAGCGCGGACATTCTCCTTCAGAAGCCTTCAACGAAACCGTCGAAGAACTCACTCAGTCTCTCATGCCCCTCGTGGCAGAAAACGGTATGGACTGGATGTATGCAAACTGCTCCACCACTGCACAACGTGGCGCACTTGACTGGTGGAAGAAATTCCGAGACGCCACCCTTCCCGTGTTCAACGATCTTTACACGAGTGTGGCTGAAGGAAAGGAAAGCCAGCGCAGCATCGACAGCAACAGCCAGCCCGACTACCGCGCCAAACTCGAGGAGGAATTGAAAGAACTCCGCGAAAGCGAAATGTGGCAAGCCGGTAAAACCGTACGAAGCCTCCGCCCGGAAAACCAGGCATAAAGAATCAACACATCCATCCCGAAGCCTCTGCCGGTTCGCAACAAACCGAACCGGCAGGTTCAGGATGATGCGAAACCGATACCATGATACAGGGGACACAGGTAACACTCGATTTTAAAAAAGCCGCCGAACGACTCAGGAAAGTCGTGACGCGCACCCCCCTGCAATACAACCATCGGCTCTCCAGAAAGTACGATTGTCAGGTATGGCTCAAACGCGAGGATTTGCAGGTCGTTCGCTCCTACAAGCTTAGAGGTGCGTATAACATGATGAGTACGCTCCCTCCCGAAGACCTCAAAAAAGGGGTTGTCTGCGCCAGTGCCGGAAATCATGCCCAGGGATTTGCCTACAGCTGTAAGCAACTGCAGGTGAAAGGCGTCGTCTTCATGCCTGTCATAACCCCCAAACAGAAGATCGCCCAAACCAGAATGTTCGGAGAAGATTGGATCGAGATCAGACTGACTGGTGATACTTTTGATGATTGTGCCAAGGCCGCGATGCAATACACCCGCGAACATGAAATGGTCTTCATTCCCCCTTTCGAAGATCTCAGGATCATCGAAGGACAAGGCACCGTTGGCTGCGAAATCCTGGAAGAAACACAAGGGATCGACTGGCTCTTTCTGCCCG